>JBEKZQ010000060.1:0-23207 GCA_049509675.1 Thermoguttaceae bacterium
CCACGCCCGCCGGCGTGGGCTCATTGACCCCGGCGGGCCGGGCGGCGTGCAAGTGGATGCGGCTCAAGGGGCGGACGCAGTCGGCCGGCACGTTCAGCCAGCCCGTCAGGCGTTTTTGCTCCATGAGGCGCGGGCCCAAAATCTCTTCGACGGCGGCGGCCATGCCCGCCCCAGCCTTGCCCGCCCCCACCACGGCGATCCGTCCGATCTCGTCGAGCAGGACCCGCTCGGTGCCGACCACGAGAGTATTGCCTTCGACGCTGAGCGCGTCGCGCATGAGCCGTTCCGCGCTGACCGCTTCGACGCCGGCCTGCCAGATTTGCAACGCGTCGCGATGGATCTTCAGAGCAGATCGAGACATGGAGTAGTTTTCAGTTTTCAGTTTTCAGTTTTCAGGTCTTGCACGGCTCCTCTAAGACCCAAGACCCGACGTGCTACTCCAGGCCGGTGACCCGCAAACAGGCGAGCCACTGCTCCTCGCGCTCGACCACGACCTGGCCGAAGTTGTTGGCCGTGCGGGCCCGCAGGATCAGGCCGGCCATCAGCGGCTGCCCCTGAAGCCTGATTGTGCCCGCCACGGTGGACCAGGGGGTTCCTTTGCCGCCGTCGCCCGGAAGGCGCGCATTGGCAAACAGGATATGGGCGAAGCCGCTCGCGCTGAGTTGATTGGGCCAGCGACGGACTTCCGTTTCGTGCATGGCGGCGATGACGTCGAGCCCCGGCAGAATGGCGCACAGCAGATCGGGCAGTGCGTTAGGTGGGGGCAGTTCGCGGACGCGGCCCGCCGGCGCCAACACGATCGCCGCCAACCGCACGGGCAAGTTGTAAAATTCCAGCGTGGGCGGCCCGGCCGGCGGCCCGCGCTCGCCCAGCGCGGCAATGTCGACGGTCAGACTTGGCTGCAACCCGCGCGGACGCTTCTTCTGCTGGCGCAACCTCCGCCATGCCAGCCACAGCACCGACAACAGGGCCAGCCCGCCGAGCCACGGGAGCGCGCCCCCCGGCAGGCCCGTCAGCGCTTCCTGGACTCGCTGCAGCAGGTCGTTCATGCAACTCCGCTACTTCCCCGCGGCCGGGCGGCAGTAGACCAATGTCAACAGGGCGTAGCCCGTGACCAGGTTGGGATCGGTCTCCATGAACTTCTGGTCCTCGTTGACCCACGAGCCGTTGGGCTGTTGCCGGCGCACGAGCACGTTGAGCAGTTCGCTGCGCCAATCGTGTTTCGCGCCCTTGTCGTCCTCGACCTGTTTCAGTCCGGTGGCGTCCAGGGCCTTGGCAAAGGTATGGTAATAGTAGTACAGGCCGGCGCTGCCCATGCCCGGGTTGGAATCCAGGCCGTAGTGGGCTTGGGCCCATTTCAGGGCGGCTTTGACGCGGGGATCGTCGGGCCCCACGCCCGCGTAGATCATGCTTTTCAGACCGGAATAGGTCATCGAGCCGTAGCTTCGCAGTCCGCCGTTGGCGGTTTTTTCGGCCTTGCTCTCGCCGCCTGCGGCACAGGTATAGTAGAAGCCGCCGTCGGGATTCTTGGCGGCAAAGGGGGTCGTGTTGTGCTCCGACTCCAGGTTCTGGCAGCGGGAAACAAAGACCAATGCCCGCTGGAGGGCCGGATCGTCGGGTCCATCGCCGGCCCGCTTCAAGGCGTCGATGAAGAAGCTGGTGTTCGACAGATCGGGCCGCTTATGGTGCCCGTAGCCGGCGCCGCCGTAGGACGGATTGCTCTGGTCGGCCGGCTGGCTTTTGCCGCCCCATTGCATGTCCTTCAAGTACTGGTCGGCGTTTTTGATGGTTTTGTCGTAGCGGTGGTCGCGGTTGGCCTCGGCGAAGCACATCAGGCCCAACGAGGTTTCGTAGTTTTCCAGTTGCCCGTTGGATCGATAAATGCCGCCGTCCTTCTGGACGAAGCCTTCCAGGTATTTTAGGCTGGCGGCCAGCAGGGGGTCGTCGGGGCTGCGGCCCTGGCGGAGAAGGCCGGTGGTCACGACGGCCGTAATCCCCGGTCCAACGGCCGGCGTGTAGGAGCCGTCCGCCTTCTGCTGTGCCTTCAGGAAGTCGATGGCCCGATCCACCGCCCGCTGATAGGCGCTGACCTTCAGCGGCGCCGGGGCGGCCGACGAATCAGCCAAGACGGCCGTGGCAATCGCAACGATGGCGCCCAACAGTACAAACCGCGACAGGTATTGACAACGCATGGGAACTCTCCTCTTGTTCTAAGGCATGGTGGTAGATAGCCACCTACTATTCTAGCTTGTCCGAAGCGCCAAATTACGGGACGACGGCCAAGATTTCGCTTTCGCTCATAATAAGCACGTCTTCGCCGTTGACCACCATTTCTATTCCGGCATACGGGTCGAAGACGACGCGGTCGCCCTCCTGGACCTGGTGCTCGCTCCGCGTTCCGTTGGGCAGCAAGCGTCCATCGCCGACCGACAACACCCGTCCTTGTTGGGGTCTTTTCCTGGCCACATCGGGTAGAACGATGCCGCCGGCGGTCTTTTCGTCGGGCTGGAACCGCTTGACCACCACCTTTTCGCCCAGGGGCACGACTTTCATGCGAAATGCGATGCCTTGACCAACCGGCTGCCGCGGCGGCCGGCTCGGTCACCGGCCGGTTACTCGGCAGCTTGCAGGATGAATCCTCATATTGTGGCAACTCGGCCCGCCGGATACAAGATACCCATGTCGACCCAACCGCCGCTCTTGGAAGCTCGAAATCTCGGCCGCCGCCACCCGGACGGCCGGAGCTGGCTGTTGGAGGACGTTTCGCTGCTGATCGAGCCGGGGATGCGGCTGGCCTTGGTCGGCCCGTCGGGGGCGGGCAAGACGTTGCTGTTGCGGGCGTTGGCCCTGTTGGATCCGTTGGACAGCGGCGACGTGCGTTTTCGCGGCACAAACGTCCGCCGCGACGGTGTGCCGCCGTTTCGCCGCGAAGTACATTATTTGCACCAGCGGGCCGCGCTGTTGGACGACACCGTGGAAGCGGCACTGCGCCGGCCGTTCACCTTGAAGTGCCGACTGCAGCAACAGTTCCAACAGCCGCGTGCGGTGGAAATCCTGGAGCGCCTGGGCCGCGATGCGTCGTTCCTGGCCAAGAATGTGAGCGATCTATCCGGCGGTGAGATCCAGATCACGGCCCTGATCCGCGCCCTGCAATTGGAACCCACCGTCCTGCTGCTGGACGAACCGACCGCCGCCCTGGATGCGCAGGCCGCCTCGGCCGTGGAGGACCTATTGCAGCACTGGATCAGCCAACAGGCCGCCGCTCGGGCCATGGTCTGGGTCAGCCATGATCGCCAGCAGGCCGGCCGCGTGGCACAAACCGTTGTGTCTATCGAGGCAGGAAGAATATGCAACCCGAATACATTGCCCTCTCCTATTGGCAGCTAGTGATCGCCACGTCGCTGATTTTCGTGTGCGGCGTCATCTCGCTGCTGTTGGAGCTTAAACTGGAGTGGCGGCTGGCCCTGGCCGCGGTGCGAACGGTCGTGCAGTTGCTGCTGATTGGCCTGGTCCTGGAGTGGATCTTTGCCCCGGGGCGCGCCTGGTACACGGTCCTGGCCTTGATGGTGACCATGACCCTCATCGCCGGCATCGCGGCCGTGCATCGCAGCCAGCGATATTATCGCGGCATGTGGCTGGATAGCGTGGTCTCCATCTGGGCCAGCTCCTGGATCATGGCCGCCGTGGCCGTTTTTGGCATCGTCCAGGTGCAGCGCTCCGGATCGCATCCGTCCTGGTACAATCCGCAGTATGCGGTGCCGCTGCTGGGCATGATCCTGGGCAACACGCTCAACGGCATTTCGCTCGGCCTGGATCGGCTGGGAGAAGAGCTGGCCGCGAAGCGGGACCAGGTCGACACCCTGCTGGCCCTGGGCGCGACCCGCTGGGAGGCCGCTCGCTCGGCCATCCAGCAGGCGGTCCGCACCGGCATGATTCCCACGCTGAATTCGATGATGGTCGTGGGGCTGGTGAGTTTGCCGGGCATGATGACCGGGCAACTCCTCAGCGGAACGCCGCCGGTGCAGACGGTCATGTATCAGATCATGATCATGTTCCTGATTGCCGCCGGCACCTCGTTGGGCACGGTGGGCGTGGCCCTGCTGGGCTATCGCCGGCTGTTTACCCAGGACCATCAGTTCCTGCCCGGCCGGCTGATGAAACGGTAGGGTAGAGTGCGGTTCGATCGCAGCGAGCCGCCCGTAGGACGGATTGGCAGGGCCGTCCGTGTCTTGTGGGACGGATTGCCAATCCGTCCTACCCAGCCAGCCAGTTTGTTTGTGGGACGGATTGCCAGGGCCGTCCTACGATGAATGGCGGCCCTTTCACAAGCGGTGGAACTTGCGGATGATCTCCCAGGCTTCCTCGGCCGTCTCGACAAAACGAAAGAGATCCAGATCCGCGTCGGCGATCGTGCCTTCGTCGGCCAGGTATTGGAAATCGACCACGCGTTGCCAGAACTCCCGGCCCACGAGAATCACCGGGATGTGCTGCATGCGGCCGGTCTGACGGAGCGTGAGCACTTCGAACAGTTCGTCGAGCGTGCCGAAACCGCCGGGAAGAACCACCAAGGCCATCGCCCGCAGGAGAAAATGAAACTTGCGAATGGCGAAGTAATGGAACTGGAAACAGAGGTTCGGCGTGATGTACGCATTGGGCTGCTGTTCCAGCGGAAGGCTGACGTTCAGGCCGATGGAGCGGGCGCCGGCCTCGCAGGCGCCGCGGTTGGCGGCCTCCATGATGCCGGGCCCGCCGCCGGTCATGATCAGGTAGTCGCATTTCCCCTCGCGCGCCGCCTCGCCCACGAGTGCGGCGAACTGCCGCGCGATCTGGTAATAGTGGCTCCTGGCCAGGAGCCGCTCGGCCTGGGCCACGGCCCGCTGCCGCAAGGGATCGTCCGGCGCATCGGCCCGGCGGGCGCGGGCCTGGTCGAGCCGCTGTTGGGCCAGGGCCGGCTCGACGATCCGCGTGCTGCCGAAAACCACGATGGTCGACGCCAGGCCCTCTTGCTCGAACAGCAATTCCGGCTTGAGGAACTCCAATTCCATCCGCGCCGCCCGCAGACGCGGACTGGTGAGGAACTCGATGTCCTTGTAGGCCAGGCGGTAACTGGGCGAATGCAGGATCTGTTGGAGTCTGGCCTGCGGATCCTCGTACTCGTTCATGGGCTGGTGTCCTCCGGCAAGACGGCCGCGTTGGTTTTCCATCCGCGCAGCTTCTCCTGGCGGAACTGCTCGAAGCGATCGGTTTGGATCGCGCTCCGCGCGCCGGCCAGCAAGCGCTGGTAGTACGTTAGGTTATGGATCGACAGCAGGATCGGCCCAAGCATCTCCCGGGCCATGAACAAGTGTCGCAGGTAGCCGCGGCTTCGTCGACAGGCCGGACAGGGTACGCAATCGAACAGGTCGATGCCCCGCCGCACCGCTTCCAAGAGATCCTCCGGCCGGCCTACGCCCATCAGATAGCGTGGCCGGTCGGCGGGCAGTTCGGACACCACGGCGTCCAGCACGCGGTACATCTCGTCCGGCTTCTCGCCCACGCTCAATCCGCCCACCGCATAACCGGCGAAATCCATGCGGCACAACTCCCGGACGCAGTCGGCGCGCAGGTCCAGATCCAATCCGCCTTGCACGATGCCGAACAGCGCCTGGTCGCCGCGGCGCGCGGCCGCACGGCAGCGGGCGGCCCAACGCACGGTCCGCGCGGCGGCCAGCCGCACCACTTCGGGCTCATTGGGCAGTTGCACCACGTGGTCCAGGACCATGGCCACGTCGCCGCCCAGGGCCTCTTGGATGGCGACCGCCCGTTCCGGAGAAATCTCCAGCAAGCGGCCGTCCACGTGCGAGCGAAAGACGGCCTGCTCCTCATGGACCTTGGCGATCCGGGCCAGGCTGAAGATCTGAAACCCGCCGCTGTCGGTCAGGATCGGACCGTCCCAGCCCATGAAGCGGTGCAATCCACCCAAGGCCTGGACCACCTGTTCCCCGGGCCGCAGGGCCAGGTGATAGGTGTTGGCCAGCACCATTTGCGCCCCCGTGGCCCGCAACTGCCCGATCTCCAACCCTTTGACGCTGCCTTGCGTGGCGACGGGCATGAAGGCCGGCAGTTCGACCGGCCCGTGCGGCGTGACGAACGTGGCCCGCCGCGCCGCCGAGGCGGCGTCGACGTGGTGCAGGTGCAGTGTGAAGGCGAAGCTTGGCAACGGCAGGATCACTCGCCGCGGAGTTTCAGCCCCAGGACGGTCAGTTTCTCACGGACTTCGTTCAGGCTGGTAACGCCGAAGTTCTTGCACTCCAAGAGGTCGTCGCCCGTGCGGCGAACCAGGTCGCCCAGGGTGTTGATTCCCAGGCGGATCATGCACTTTCGGGCGCGGACCGAAAGGTTCAAATCGGAGACCGGCTTGCCGAGCATGGCCTGTTCGTCGGCGGAGAGCATGTCGGGCTCGAACGGTTCGGCGATGGGCCGCTCCGCGGCCAGTTGCCCCAACCGCAAGCCCTTCGAGGCCAGCATTTCCTTGATCTCGACCAGGCTGGTCTCGCCGAAGTTCTTGCTGGCCAGCAACTCGGCCTCGGTCGACCGGCAGAGGTCGCCCAGGGTATTGATGCCCATTTTTTGCAGGCAGTTGCGGCTGCGAACGGACAACTCGAAGTCGGAGACCGGAATGCTGAGGACCTGGCTCATGCGGTCGCGCTTCTTTTGGGCATCCTCGTCGTAGTACTGCTCGTGCGAGGCCTCGGTGTCTTTGAAGTACAGGGCCGCCCGGGCGTGATCGGGGTAAATGTCGAGGATTCGCTGGTAGCACTGGGCCGCCCGATCGTATTGGTCGCGGTCCTCGAACAACAGCCCGAAATTGATGAGCGTGCCCACGTGGGTGGGGAACAGGCCGGCGGCACGGCGGTAGAGCTCCATGGCGGTGTCGTCGTTGCCGCGACGGTCGTTTTCCATAGCCAGTCCGAACAGGGCGCCCGGGTGGTTGCGATCGGCCTCGACGGCCCGCTCATACAAGGCGACGACCTCGGTGGGGTTTCCGCCGATGGCGGCCACGGTGGCGGCCCGCTGCGCCAGATACTCGGCCGTCTGCTCGATCGGGCCAAAGAGATTATCGAGCACCGACAGGGCGGCGGTCGCGTTGCCGGCGTAGCGCAGCGCCTCGGCCCGGCCCAGGGCGCACTCGCCCGCCTCGTAACCGGCCTTCTCCGCCGCCAGATAACAGTCGATGGCCTCCTGATAGCTCTGCCGGGCAACATACGACTTGGCCAGGTAGAACTGGGCCATGGCCCCGCCGTCGCCCTGCTTGAGCACCTCGATGCCACGGTAGTAACGCCCCAGCAGATACAGGCACACGCCCAGGCGGACCATGCTGGCGGGCGTTTGCTCCTCCTTCGCCTGCAGTTCCTGCACCGCGTCGCGGAGAATCTTGTAGTTCAGGTGATTCCGCGCGATGGTCTCCTGCATCTGCCGGACCTCCGCCGGACCGAACGGGCCATTGACCAGAACCAGTTGCCGAATATCAACTTCCACGGCTTGTACCATTGCCGGAAATTCTCCCCGAAAGCGGTGTATCGTCCGAGCGGTTCAAGAATATCGCCAACCGTAACAATACGAAAACCCGAATTCTAACACCAGAGCCAGCGCGAAGCAATGGCCAGGAACTTACGGTAGTGGTACAGTTTGCCCGGAATTTTTCAAGAGTAAAGGGAAAAAAATGGAAAAGATGTGTCGCTATTGCCTTGGTGGAGAGTGCCGGGACTCGAAATCCCGCATGTCTTCAACCAGCCACTCGCCCATTCTGGCCGGTAGTTTTTGCTTCACGCCTGCCCAGTACAAAGCCAGAACTCCAAAGCCTAAGAAGGCGATGGTAAGAACGATTGAGCCGCCTTCCGTATTGACGGCCGGCCAATTGACATACTCGGCATGTTCGATAACCTTTGACCATTCGACACTAAATGGCAAGGTGACGGCCAGAGCCAAAAACGACAGCGATGCACCGATCGCCGCCCATCCAGACGCCTCCAACCTGGCGGTCGGATCCTGGGTTGACGCTATCCTCTCCTGGATCCTTTTCCAATCTGCGATTGGCACAGGAAGTACCTTTTGATCTGCTGGGGTTAGTAGAGTCAAGTTCTGGTGAATGACGGGAAAGCTATCCATTTTCAGCCTCCTTGGGTTTCGGAAGCTGAACGCCGGATTTCAACGCATTAACTAGAATCGTATTGCCGCAGTTGTTGCACATCACCCCGATGCAGGGGTAATTTCCGCTCAGTTCCGTGCTGCCGTCCGACCTTCCCATTAAAAGGTGTGCCGGATACTGCAAGATCCCCCACTGGCTTGCTCCACACTGAGGGCATGGTCGCGCGTGACCCCATTTTTCGTCTAGCCATGCGACAATCTTTTGAAATTGCTCATCCGTCCATTCACTGCCATCGGTCGGCATACGTTGCCCCCTTGCAAACAACAAGAACCGAGGGCGTACAATGGGCGTAGATCCAGCGCCAGTGTCGCCCCAGCGGCACCAAAACAAGAAGCCGGCGGTTGGCCCCGCCGGCTTTCATTTTACCCCGCGTGCGTCTTTTTGCTAGGCGGCATTGCCCATAACCGCGTCGAAAAGCTGCTCAAAGCTCATCAGGCTTTCGGTTACGCCCGCGTTCATCGCGGCGGTGAAAGGCTGCTGCGCCACCAAGACGCGGGCCGCTCTCCCGTTACAAACACGGGAAAAATCAAGGGGAAAAGTGTAGACCTCGTTTCATAGCAGAAAGAGACACGGCCCAGCCAAACACGTTCACCCTTTCGACACGATTCTCATTATTTCGAATACTACGGTCGCCGGAAGATGTCCGCGCGGGGAAACATCATTTCGATTGACTACCCGCAACCAGTTGCACTTAGCCACGCAAGGCTCCGTTAGTCCGCTTTTCGCGCGCCCATCTGGAGACCACGGCAGTAGAACATAATCGCCTGGAAGCGGCTCCTGAAAACGTGTAGAAATTGCCGCGACAACGAATTCATTCGCTGTGGCAAGCTCTGTTGTATTAGTGAGAATTACGGCGGGGCGGGACTTCTTGTTCAGGCCATTTGGATCGGTAATCGTCACATTGACGACTTGTCCCTGCTGATACTGACACACGCTAGACGCTCCAGGAGACCGTTGCCTGAACGTCCGTCACTCATCATACCATTCCTGCGGAGCGGGATGGCGAGTCGCAATTTTCAGGAGTTCTGTGTTACAAGGCGTGATTCTACCGAGTTCAACCCTAGCCGCCATCTCTTTTTCGTATGCCTCCCTGATCGAGATACCTCGCCGTGCGGCTTCGTCTTCCAAATCGGCAATAAGGCTGAAATCAAGCAACGGGATGAAGTTCTGGTGGACCATAATCCCCCTCCCAAATGCCCCTCCAACTTGGGTAAATTGCGAGATTTTAGTAGTACTGGAATATGCGGAAGGGCGATGCTCTGTTGCCGTTACGTAGATTTCAGGCACCGAGATGGGTATCGGGAGCACTAGGGGGGGCATGTGGACCTCTCTCAAGAAGCTCAAGCATTTGTTGGAGGGATTGGATAACCGCACGCAAGACCTGTGGTGTCATAACAACGCGCGTCGTAGCCTGAACTCTTACCTTTGTTGGCTGTACTGGCTTTGGAGGCTGGCCCAAAGCAGTAACTGTCATGGGCATAATGGGTGGCACCGCTTGACCGAACGTAAGAAAAACAACGTTGCCATCTGTCGAAGCGGCAAGCTGGTTAGTGAACACTACGGTCTCTGGTTCTGTCCACTCGATCAAGATTTCGGTGGGGAGAGCTTGCGGGCCAACGCTGGGCGTTTGCTCAGTCATTTAGGATACCTCTACGTCTCGGCGCAAGGCAGAAAAGCAAGAAGCGAGGTCTTTACAAGTATGCCCCTCGAAAGTCAGCGTGTGACCAATTGTAGCAGAAAAGTGCGCAGGTCAACACGTCTAATCACTATTCTATCGTCATCCGCAGACGATTTCAATACCTTTTTCAAGAGTTTTCACTTACGCGCAGCCCGATTAAATGAACTTGTTGCCGATTTCCAACAGGAGGGCTCGTCGCCAGCAACACAACCTTGAGGCAGTGCTGGTATTAGGGGAGCAGGCTTTAGAAAATCAGCCGATGTCGGCAGAAAGCCGTAGAATTATTTGGCACTAGCGCCAAACTGTACCACTACCGAACTTACGGCCTCGTAACCACCATAAGGATTGTATGTTATAGGCCGAAGGTGGGGCACTCCGCGAACACTAGGACGACCCAGCAATAGCCCGGATTATTCATAAACTGTAGGGTGGGTCGAGCAAACCGTTGTACTGGTGGGGCTTCGGTCGCTTGCCGCCGGTCTGATTCGTTTACCGGGCGCGGAGCGGAGTTTCGTCGGTTTGCGAGCCCCACCATAGGCTTGCGCGACCTTGACCCACCCTACATGAATAATCCGGGATAGGGCACATTTCCGGCTCGCGCGGGACGTCGGAATCCAGGATTGGTGGGGGTTCGAATCCCTCCGGATGTAACTGTATTTCTCGCCATCGGCGGTCTTGTAATCGTTTTTCTTGCCGCGTATGCGTTTTTCTTGCGGAACGGCGACTGATGATTATGCTTGTCGTAATCATTTATCTTGCCAAAGCGATAATAATAAGTATAATTCTCGTTCTGTAACAGTTTTTCTCGATCATGCCATGATTGAAACAGTTCAGGAACAGGCAACGCTGCGACCCGCGGGATACGCGGCGCTCCTTGAACGGTACAGTCTCGACGTCATCCCGAATTGGCACCGGTCCCTTGTCACGGCCAGCGGAGTCCACCGGATCGAATCGACGGGGGGCGTGATCGAAGAGACCTATCCTTCGAAGTATTGGCCGGGAGACGAGTTGGGCGATCAACTGGAGGTTGAAGGACCTTGCCGACTACGACGCTTCGCTGGAGGCATTCTCTCGGCCACTCATGGCCCTGGTAGAATACTCGCTCGACGAAGAGGGCCGCATGACTGTTGAGAATGATACGGCCCAGTGGTATCGCTATATCGACATGACACCGCAGGCGGAAGCGCTCTTCCGGTTCATTGAGCGGACCATCGACGCGGAGCTCGTGGAAGAACTGGCTTTCCTGGCAAACTATGACCGTACCAAGAAGGCCATCCAGGAAATCGTGGACATGCCGGACTTGCAAATCGACCTCTTCATTCGCGTCTGCCTGCAGAACAGCGGTCGGCTTTCCGCGCGGAAGCGCGCCAGTCACTTCGACTTCCTTTCGGATGAGGAAGTCGCCTGCATGGAACAGGCAGTCCAGTCCGCTTACGGTGGCGATACGGCGGCCGACGGGTAACGGACGGCGCAGCCGGAACGCTTCGCGCTCAATCCAGCCAGTCGCTTTCACGCAGCCGCTGGGGCGTATATTCCTCGGTCACGTAGCTGATGTCGCGACTGATCAGGGCCTCGACTTCCAGCTTGAAGCCGTTCTCCAGAAGCTTGTGGATCTCTTTCTGCCAGGGCTTCTTGTGTGCAAACCAGGGATAATTGGCGATCTGCTTGGCCCGCTTGCGGTCGGTGTCGTTAAGCGAGATCCGGACGCTCTCCGACAGGCTGCAGCGCTGGAAATCCACGCTGCGCAGGCCGAGGAAGCGGGCGTCGGGAATGGCCATCCGCTGCGACTCGTAGGCCAGGTTGATCGAGCCCTGCTTGATGACGCTGTAGATGTAGTAGCCCCACGGATCGTTGTCCAGCAGGCAGTAGACGGGCAGCTTTAATTCGTTGTGCAGGCGGTGCAGGAGCCGGCGGACGCCGCGGGGGGGCTGCCCGCCGCCGTGGGTGAGAATGCAATCGTGTTTCCGCCAGAACTTGTCCTCGTTGAACCGTTGCCAAACGGTGTCTTTTTCCACGTGCAGGACGAACTTCGCCGTACACGTCTTGAACTCGATCACCTCCGGCTCGACGATCGAGGGGATGCCGTAGCCGCCGGAACCCATGCGGGAGCAGTCGATCTCGTCGCCGCGGTCGACCAGCACGATCTCGCCCACCATGTCGCCGCGTTTTTGCGCGTACAGGTGCAGTTCCTCGCGCAAGGCGTTCAGCAGCACCTCGACGTCCTCGATCACCGGATCGCACTCGCCCTGGTCGGCAAACGTTTCTTCCTTGGCGCCCTCGATCGTGTGCTTGAGCAAATAGTACAGACCGCGGATGCTCGTGGTCTTGCCCTGTTCGATGAGGTGCGAGGCGCCGCTGGCCACGAGCATGGTTTGCATGTAGCTCTTGGCCTGCGACAGGTTGAAAAGCTGCCGGCGGTTGGTGTTGCCGCCCATCTCGATGAACCGCTTCGACTTGTTGTAGCGGACGTTGGAGAGCGAGCGGGTGGGGATTTCCAGAAACGGGTCGCGGTTGCGCTCGGCGGCCGCCACGACGCCGTCGGCCAGCTCCACCAGCCGCTTCAGGGTCTTGGCGTCGCGGGGGGGCAGTTTCACTTTGGAATCGCTCTTGGTTGGCATATAGGTTCGTCCGCCTCGCCGTAGTTCGCTCCCGTATGGGGAATTGCCGCGATGCGTCTTTATCAACCCGTCTTTGTCGCCGGCTCTGGTTCTGTCGGCGGAACCTCCGTGACCAGGTTTTCGGGGTCCTCTTCCTGCGATCGTTTGATTTGATCGCCAAGCCTCCTCAGGTCCTGGCCACACTGCTCCATCATCTCCTTGCGAATTGCGTGGATCTCTTCAACGAATTCGTCAATCATACTCGCTCCCGTTACCGCCCGCCGCGGTGGGTTTCACCACCGCGCGGTTCCCCTCGCTCTCCGGTTCCACGATCAACACGTTCTTGCCGAAATCGGCCTCGTCGTCCCCGACGGCCCGGCCGCGGTCGTCCAGGCGGACGTCGGCCTCCAGCGTCCGCTTCCTGGCCACGCGGACCAGCCGCTCGTAAAGGTTGTCGCGATCGGTCCGATTGACGCGGCTGACGGCCGTGGCCACTTCGCCCAGGTAGCGCAGGAACAGCGCCCGCCGCTGGCCTTCGTGCTTCACGCGGTTGCGGCGGCGGAGGAACATGGCCAACTTGCGGCCCACGGCCTGCAAGGCCAGCCGCAACTCCTTTTGGATCTCCGGGTAGCCGGCGATGGCCTCTTTCGACTCGCTAGTAAAGGGCACCCACACGCTGGCCATGTGGACCATGATCGTCACCGGGCCGCTGGGCATCGAGCCGCGCGACTGGCTCAGCCCGTAGGCCCGCCAGTTGGTGGCCATCACGGTCTGCGTAATGGCGCAGGCGCCGGCCTGGAACTGCAGCGGCACGCGGTTGGCATAGCGCAACAGGGTCATCGATTGGCCGTCGTGCAGGTTCACGTTGCGCATCGCCTCGTGCAACTTGAGCACCTCGGCGGCCTTGAGCTTGCCGGGCGACATCCGCGTGCGCAGGGCGGCTTCCTGGAGAATTTTGTCGGCCGCGTCCGCTCCCACGCCGTCGAAGGTGGTGGAGAGGAACTGCCGCAGGGTCCGCGCGTCGCTCGCTTCCAGCATTTCCTGGAGGACTTCGCGGGAGACCTTCTGGGCCGTCGACGTGCCGCCATAGGCCAGGCCGACCTCGATGGTGAAGGGATTGCCGCGGTACACGGCCGGGGGCCGCGTGGCCGCCGCATAGAACTCGCCCGGCACCAACTGGTGCAGCCCGCGCAGGATCAACTCCTCGCCGATGGGCGACAGGCAATCGGTGGCCGGGGCGCTGATCTTCGTCTGCTGGATGGCCTGGTACAAGCGGTCGGCCTCGTGGCGGCCGCACTTGGGCGTGCTGGCCCGCGTGCTGAGCCGGGCCGCCTCGCAGATCCGCCGGGCCACGGCCGGGCTGACGCGCGAAAAGGACTTCACCAGGAACTGCGACACGGTCGGCGCCTTGGTGTCCTTGAGCATCGCCACCAGCATCCCCAATTCCACGCCGTAGGGATGCGGCTTGATCTCGCGCGGCTCCGGCGGCAGCACGTCGGTCACCCGCGGCCGGTCCCATACAGTACCGTCCGGATCGACGTAGTGGATCGTCACGTGCGGGTTGGCAATGGCCGTCTGCTCCAGATAGTCGTCGACGCTGCCGCGGCCCCGCTGATAGCGGGCTTCCAGCTCGATCGTCACCCGCGTGCCGTGATCCTCGTCGTTCCACTCGATATCGAGTTTCTCGATGGCCTTGCGGCCGTGGTCGTTGGGGGGGATTTCCACCCCGTCGCCCTTGCCGTTGAGAATCTCCGGCCGGTTCCGCTTGGTATCGATCTGGATCTCGTAATAATGGGCCGGCGCACGCTTGGAAATCTTCGACATGATCTTCACCGGCTTGCCGGTCGTCAGCAGCCCGTACATGCCCGCCGCACTGATGCCGATGCCCTGCTGCCCGCGACTCATCCGCATGCGGTGGAATTTCGAGCCGTACAGCAGCTTGCCGAAGATCAAGGGGATCTGCTTGCGGAGGATTCCCGGCCCGTTGTCCTGCACGCCCACCTTGTAACGATCCTGCTCGAAACGCTCGATGTGGACCCAGATTTCCGGCAGGATGCCCGCTTCCTCACAGGCATCGAGGGCGTTATCGACCGCTTCCTTGACGGTCGTCAGCAGGGCCTTGCGTGGGTTATCGAACCCCAATAAGTGGCGGTTCTTGGCGAAGAACTCGCTGACCGAGATATCGCGCTGACTGGCGGCCATAGACTGCGCGGTGGCCCGGCGGCGCCGCGGCCGACCATCGCCGTTGCTGCCAACCGGCGCATCGCAAGGGGTGTCGGCCTCCGCCTCGTCCACGTCCTCCTGCAGGTCCGTCTCACATTCATCAGGTCTCAAAGCTGCTTTCTCCGACTTCATGTCCATGGATTCCACCGGCTTGCTCGTGTAGGGTGGGTCAAGGTCGCGAAAAATTCCGGTGGGGCTCGCAAACCGACCAAACACTGCCCCTCCAGCGGAGCGACGGATCAAACCGACCCCCAGCGACCGAAGCCCCACCACAATCATGGTTTGCTCGACCCACCCTACAGTTCCGGGTAAACCCGGCCTTCGTCCCCAACCGCGTAAAGTAGAGCAATTATAACGGTTATGCGGGCGGACTCCCAGGCGGTTTTTTCGGCATTTTCGGCATATCTTACCAAGGGCGTTCTATCGTTATACAAAGATTTACCCATACGACCGTTGCAAGCCGAGATTCTTACTATCCTTTTCTTACCAGCCATGAGGAGTGTGACTATGGTCCGCAAGATATCCTGCCTGGCAATCGCGTTGGCGGCGGCCGGGTGCCTCGGCGTCCAGGACGTGCAGGCCCAGGGCGTTGGCCCCGTGCCCAACGGCCTGTACCACAACTACTATGTCGGCCCGCAGGGTCCGAACGGCGTGGGGGCGGAACTGTACCCCTGCCCGCGTCCTACGCCGCAACTGGTGGGGCACACGTACATCACCTACCAGCCGTTGGCGCCCCACGAGTTCCTGTACACGCACCATCAAGTGTACTGGACGGCGCATCCCGACGGCAGCTCCACGCGCACCTGCGTGTGCTGGATGCACTGGCCCGTCATGAAGGAGTGTTTGCCCTCGACGTTCTTTGCCCCAGCGGCCCCGATCTGCACTTCGCTGGCAACGCCCTACACCACGTGCTTCCCCGGAAACTAAATTTCAAACCGCGCAAAGTATAGGAGCCAAGCGACCCATGAAATCTCTGCGAGTCCTGGTCTTGCTCGGAACCGTTGCGGCGATGATCGCCTGTGCCGGCACGGTCTCGGCAATCGAGTTGTACGGTTTGTTTCCGGATCGCGCCATGGCATATCGCGCCCAGTTCTACCCGTGGCACGGGTCCTTTTATGACCCGGCCTGGGGTATGCCGATTGCCCTGGTCGTGCCGCCCTCGGCCGCCAACCAGACCCATTGGGGCTGGGGGGTCGGCAACACGCGGGTCGCGCCCATCGACCATCAATTCCACCGCGGCTACCCCGGCCCGGGCTGGTACAATCGCCGCGCCTACTTGCCCACGCCTCCCTGGCCCAGCGACACCGATCAGTTCGGCGTGTACTCCCTCCGCGGCCCGTGGTAAGGCTGGCATGAAGAACAACCTTCGCACCTTTGTGGCCGTGGAAATGAGCGAGGCGGTCCGCGACCGCGCGGAAGAACTGATCGGGCTGCTGCGGGCCAGCGCGGTCGACGTGAAATGGGTCGCCCGGCAGAACATGCACTTGACCCTAAAATTCCTGGACGAGGTGCCGTTGCGGGAGATTCCCGCGGTGTGCCAGGCGGTTGTCGCGGCCGTCGCCGACAGCAAGGCATTCGATTTCGAGGTCCGCTCCGCCGGCGCGTTTCCCAACATCCGCCGGCCGCGGACCCTGTGGCTGGGCGGCGGCCGCGGCCGCGAGCAGATGATCGCCTTGCAGGAGCGACTGGAGAAGCCGCTGGCGAAACTCGGTTTTCGCAAGGAGCCGCGGCGTTTCGAGCCGCACCTGACGATCGGCCGGGTGCGCAACGGCGGCCCGGCCATGCTGGCCCTGGGCGAACTGCTCCGTCAGCAGGCCGATTTCGAGGCCGGCCGCACGCGCGTGGCGGAACTGGTCGTCTTTTCCAGTCAGTTAGGCCCACAAGGGCCGACCTACGAGGCCCTCAGCCGCGCGCCGCTGGCACGGTAGCCGGCCGGGCCAATGCCGCAACGCCGCAGGCGTGTAACTCGAAAGCCCAGGGGGAAACCCTGTTGTTTCACACATGTCGATACGGGTTTCGCCGTCCCGCAGGGACGTTTGAGAGTAGCCCAGCAGTTCACTGCTGGGAAGATGGGCAACGCGGGAATTTCCAGAGTCCCGTAGGGACGATTGAACACGCGGGTTTGCTCCCCTTTCAGCCGTCCCTCCGGGACTTTCGGTAGGAGTTTGCCAACCGATCTCCCAGCGATGAATCGCTGGGCTACTCTCAAATGCCCCTCCGGGGCAAGAACTCGCCGCCCTGTTGGAACTTGTGCGTAACAACGAGGGCTGTGTGGCTGGGCTTTCGAGTCGCGCCCCAGTTGGGGCGAGATCGTGCGTCGTTCTGCAAGCTCTTTTTCAGCACCTGCCAGTGCCCTTTGGCCGCCGTCGGCAACGATCGACGCACGGTCAGGTCGTTCGGCTGGTTTCATCGCTCGGTCCGCCGCGACCATCGAATCCCGCAGTTCGGCAACGCCTGCTGGAGCTTCTTGACGCCTGCGTCTGAGACTTTGGTGGCGCCGAGGTCCAGCCACCGGAGTTTGCCCAGGCCTTTGAGGTGCCGCAGCCCTGCGTCCGTAACTTGGGTGCCTGCGAGGTCCAGCCACCAGAGTTCGCGCAGGCCTTTCAGGTTCTCGAGCCCTGCGTCCGTAACTTGGGTGCCGTTGAGCTCCAGACACCAGAGTTGGCCCAGGCCTTTGAGTTGCTGCAGCCCTGCATCCGTGACTTGGGTGCCGTTGAGGTCCAGCCGCCCGAGTTGGCTCAGGCCCTTGAGGTGCTGTAGCCCGACATCCGAAACTTGGGTGTCTCCGAGATGCAACTCCTGGAGCCGGCTCAGGTCTGTTAATCGATCCAACCCTGCATCCGTGACTTTACAACTGCTCAGGTACGCTGCGACAACGTTAGCAAGAAAGTCCTTGGCTGGGAAACCGCGCAGCCAGGCCGGCTCTGGCGTGTCCGGACCTGCCGACGCATTTTCGAAGGCATCAAAACCATCGTCATATTCCGCCCAGCCTTCCGCGGCTTCAATTGCCTCCACCGCTTTTCTCTGCTTCTTCGCTCGCTCGATCTCCGTCGCCAGCCAACTGCACGGGATGGCGACGGCCAGCACGAGCATCATGAGCGCGCGGATCGAGAACTGGAACCGCCAGCGAAAGAGCAGGGCAACCGCGAACCAGAGGAGCATGAGCAACAGAAACACGCCCACGCTGGCCAGGGCGATCAGCACCGTCCAGCCCTTGTGCTCGTTCAGCGGAAACCACCGAAACCGCTCGGACAATAACAAGAAACCTTCCGTGGCCAGAAGGACCATCAGCAGGCGAGCCGGCGTGACGCGGAACCAGCGGCCGGCGGACTGCGCAGCGGCGGGTTGAGGTTCGCTCATGTTCATGGGATTACGGCTTGCCGAAAAACACGGCCTTGCCTTCGCCGCGGGGCGCGATCACGTACTCGGCACGCTTATCGATCTGGACCGCGGCGCGGATCACGCCGCCGCGCGATTCAAACGCAATATCCTTCACTTCGAACGTCTTGCGGCCGGAGACCACGCCGTCCAGCATCTGGCCGTCGATCCCCAGCACCTGGTAGAGGGCGTAATCCACGGAAGGGTCCAGCCCCATGCGGTCCGGGCGGAACTCGATCGTGCCCCGGTACGGGCCGCGGGGCGTGGTAAAAAGCGGCTCCGGCGGCGGCACGCGCCACTTGGCCGGGTCCAGGCGGTCGCAGCCGATCACGATGTTCCCGTGGTTGAACACGGCCACCCAGGCCCCGCGGTTCTTGCGATAGGCGACGTATTCGAGTTGGTCGTCGGGCTTATCGAAGGCCAGCGGGGCTGCCTGCCGGCCCGCGCAGGCCAGCACGCCGCGCAGGGCATCGGCCCCCTGCCACATCCATCGGCCCAGGTACACGTAGACCATCCCCTTGCCCAACGGCTTGCGCAGCACCAGCGGCCGGTCGCCGACCGAGGCGACCGTCTCCCAGCCATCGCCTGTGGCACTGAACAGGGCGCCGGAGTAATGCCCGGTCCGGCCGGCGAAAATCTCCGGCATGCCCGTGACCGGGCCCTGCACGTCCGTACTGCCTTTGCGGAAGGTGAGGCCGAACGGCTTGCCGGCCACGCCCCCTTGCCAAGTGGGGAAGTGCTGCACGCCGACGATCACCTGGGCGCCGCTGCCGGCGGCGTCGGCGAGCTTGGTCTCGGTCTCCAACCGCACCGCGGCCTTGCCCAACACGGCCAACACGCCGAACGTGCGGAGGTGCTCCGGCGTGGCGCGCTCCAGGAGCACGAAGTCCACCGGGCCGTAGGGCGTGCCGGTGAGCAGCCGGGTGATATGGGCCGTGTAGGCGTCGCCGTACTTGGGGAAGAACACGTCCAGCAGGTTGTAGCCCTGCAGCTCGTCCAGCCGATCGATGAACAGGGCCAGGTGGCCGAAGTGCCGCCACTCCCACTGGGGGCCTTGCTGCGGCATCCACGGAAAGATTTTGGTGAACGCCGGCTCGCAGGTCAGTTTGCCCGTGGCGTGGTCGTAGCCGATGTACCGCTGGAACGTGTCCATCTGGCCGAAGGGATTGTAGGGGATCCACCAGGCGTCGTCGCTGCCATGGACGATGCCCACCGGCACGATTGGGCGGCCCCGGGCCGGATGCACCATGGCAAACCGCATCGCCTCGACCAGCGGATAGACCCACTCGGCCACCACGTCGTTGGCCAGCGACGGGGCCTCGTCCAACTCCGCGCTCATCCACGAGCCGCCGGAGAGGTAGTACAGCATGCACACGTGCAGCTTCTCGTCGAGCGAGGGGAAGGGGTAATGCGTCTGCTCCCAGTAGAACCCAAACGGCTTGCCGAACGTGCGGCCGGCGCCGCGGCCCATCGCCATCATGATGTTGGCCTGCGGGTCTTCCTCGTTCTTGAGGATCAGCAGATCGCTGCCCCGCTCGTATTCGCGGCAACTGTTGAGCGTGGGCGGGAACGGCTCGTACATCGCGGTGACGCGATCCTCGCTGCCGGCCTGGCGCTTGGCGGCCCGCACCACGTCGCTCTCGCTGACCGCGGAGCCTCCCTCGCCGCGGAACCAGAACGCCCGCAGCTTGGGATCGACGGCCAAAATCCGCCGGGCGTCGCCGGGGTTGTTGATCGACGACAGGGCGCCGCGGAGATAGGGATTGCCGCGGAACATCTCGGCCGTGGCGCCGTTGCCGGCCACGTTGCAGCCGCCGTAGCTGATCATGAACTCGTGGTACTTGCCCTTGGCCACCCCATCGAAGCAGAACGGACACAAGGCCACGTCGTCGGTGGGATAGTCGGGCCGGAAGTTCGCCTTCCAATTCTTGCGGATCTCGGCACAGGGCACGCCTTTGGGGGTCCAGAAGTCGTAGCCGCTGGGGTACAGGCCGAAGACGAAACGCCGCAGCCGTTCGGCCGGGGAGCCGGAAGCCTTCGGCTCGGCGCCCGCCAAATCGACTTTCACCCCCGGCTCGCCCAGGTAGTTCAGGAAGAACATGCGGAAGGCCAGGCCCTTGGTGTCGGGCGTATAGTCCTGGTCGACCACCAGGTCGATCGTCACGTCGGAGGGTTCTTCCACGCTGAAGGGGACCTGGATCGAGCCGGCGCCCATCTTGTGCTTCTTGAAATCCCACACCCGCCGGCCGTTGGCCAGGATGTAGCTGGGATGAAACTCGGCCAGCAGCACGTCGGTGCGGATATTTAGTAGGAAGCTGCGCAGCGGCTTGGGGCTTGTGCCTTCCTTGTAGCGACGGAACGTGGCGCGCAGGCCGTAGACCTTGCCGCCGCCGCTGAGCACGTAGTCCAGCACCGTGCTGTGCCAGCGGAACGGCTCGCTATAGAAGAACTCCAGGTCTTCGGAGCGGTTGCCCATGACCATGCCGCCCAGGAAGCTGATGTAGGGCCAGCGGCCGGTGAACCAGTTGACCGGCTGATTGGAATCGAGCCTGGCGGCCGCCAACGCGCCGGCCACGTCGCCGGGATCGACGTCGATCTTCCGCTGCCACTCCTGGCCCAAGCGGCCGCGGATACGGAAGTTGGCCACATAGGCCCTGCCGGGTCCGGCCAGTTGCACGGCAATGCGGCGCGGCTGCACGTCCTGCCCCACGGTGAACGTCTGCTCCAGCAGTTTCCAATCGGTACTGCCCGTGAGTGTCTGCGGGCGGAGTCCCTCGACGTGTACTTCCTGCGGGATGTCGATTGCCAGCGACACGGCGCTGGCGTTCTCGGTCTTCACCAGCGCGGCAACCGTGTACCGTTGGCCGGCCAGCAGACGGATGTCGGGATTCTGCCAGGCCGCGGCCGTGACCACGTCGGGGCTGGCGTTGCCGGCCAACTCGATCGTCTTCTTGCCCTCGTAGGTCACGCGGTCGGTCAACTGGCCGGCCGGCGTCGTTCGCCACGAGCAGAGGTCGAGCGTACCGAGGTCCTTTTCCAGACATGGATCAGCCCGCTCCTGGGCGTTGCCCAACAGGGCGGTCATGCCCAAAATCAGAAATGCCGCATAACAGGATGCGCGTCTCATGGGAAACTCCTTCTACAAACGATTGGTTCCATCTCCAATTGCGGTAGGGGTTAGGGTGAGGGGATGAATTGCTTGCGGATCCGCGACTCTCAAAGCAACCCCTCACCCCCGACCCCTCTCCCGCAAGGGGAGAGGGGAGTTCTGAAACAGCTTCTTAGTGAAAAATCAGCGCTCCGTGGGAACAAGCCCCACGGGGGCGTTTACGCTTTGAGTAAGCTTCTTGAGCTTCACCTCGAACTCCAGTTTACCGAGCATCTCCCGCACCTGGCGATAGCCCTCGGGTGTGTAGAAGCCGTTGAAGTTGCGGCAGAACTCCAGCAGGGGCGAGTCCAGGAACAGGTCTTTCTTCACTTCCGCAAAGCCCGGGGCCCGGATCGTGAGCGCGGCGGTTGCGGGCGTTTGGAAGCGGGCCTCGCCGTCGGGACCGACCGTTACCCGGGCCACCTCCTGATCGGCGTCGACCACGTGGACGGTTGCCGCCAAGGGCTTGCCTTGCGGATCGGTAACCTTGAGGCGCACCTTGGCCGCGGCGGGCTGCGGCCGCTGGAACGTCTTGGGCAGAAAGTACACCGGGTTGGCAACGGCCACCTCGTAAATCTCCGTCGGTTGCCGCCAGGCCGCCAGGCAAGCGGGGTCCTGGCACGTGGACGTCGCGCGGATCGCATACCAGGCGTAGGCCGTGTCGCTCAGATCGAACTTGCCGCTCCACTGCCTCGCCTGCTGGCTGCGCAGGTCCCAAGCCCGGATGATCTCGCCGTTGCGGAGCACCTGCACCGAGACCAGCGTTTCGCCGGGCAGGGGACTGGACCAGGCCGTCAGCCGGGCGCGGTGCAGCCGGCCGTCGGCGGGGAACTCCGCCCCCGGGCGCCGGCCGTCCACGTCGAACAGGACCATGGGGCCGGAACTGGCCACGCATTGGCCCGCGCGGATCCCCTGGGCGATCTTGGCCCAGGAGAAGGCGCCGTCGATGTGGGTGTAGGTGCGGAAGCGGCCTGCGTGGCCGCCGATGATCGAGCCGTCGCTATTGGCAGTGCCGGCCACCTTGTAGCCCATGTTCAACAGGTTCCACCACACGCGCTCGTGCTGGAAGAACACCGGCTCGCCGTCGTTGAAGATGTCCACCCCGTCGTATCCCTGGCCGACGACGTAGTCGAAAGCGATCTCGCTGGCCCAATTGGAGACGAAGTTCCCCTGGTTGAACCAGAATCGGGCCGGATGGGCCAGCGTGACCACCGCGCCTTGGCGATGGATTTCCTGGAGGATGCGGAAATTAGGGCCGGTGAACCAGAAGGCCCGGTCGTACGGCCGGTCCTCCATGCCCACGATGCAGCCGTGACCGTAGCAGTGCAGGTTGCCGCCGGCGCCGCCGTCGTCGGCGGTGAAGTAGCACTTGGGGCTCTCCATGTTCCAGTGGACGGCCACCTGCGGCGTGCTCGCCTGGCGGGCCATCGCAGCGAGCTTTTCCAGCGGCGTCCAGCCGAAATCGGCGGTCCACCACTGCGCGATCTGCACGTAATCCAGGCCGTTGGCCTCCGCCAATCGCGCGGCGTCGGCAAACGTCTGCGGCTTGTCGGAGCGGCCGTGTTGCCCGTGCAGATGGCTCTCCCCGCAGCACCACCCCAGGCTCTTGACGTCGTAACGCCTCTTCAGCGAGACGTGCTTCTCGATCGCCTGCTCGCCGGGGTCCAGTTCCATGCTCACGGCATCATAATCGAACCCGTGGCGGACCAGAATGGTCTGCTTCCCGGCGGGCAGCGACAAGCGCGCCCGGCCGCGCTCCCACACCTGGGCAACCATGCGGCCCGCCTGGAACGATTGGGCGCGAAACGCCAGGGGCTGGCCGGCGTCGTCAGCGACGATCAGATCCAACGTTGCCCCCGCGGCCGGCCCGCCCAGGCCAAGCACTGCCACTATGCCCCAGAACCGACAGACCGCAGAAATTAGGATCGGTCTCATTGTAGCAGGCACACTCCGAGGTTGTGAATTCTTCCGCCTCGCACGATGTAGGGTGGGGCG
>JBEKZQ010000600.1:0-3171 GCA_049509675.1 Thermoguttaceae bacterium
GGTGATCGCCTTCTTTACCGGCCGCCATGCCGATTACCATCTGCCCACCGATACCTTCGACAAGGTGAACTTCGCCGGCATGGTGCGGATCCAGGCCTATTTGGAAGACGTGCTGGTGGCCCTGGCCGAGAGTCCGGCGCGGCCCGAGTTCGCCGTGTTCCCGCCCCAGCCGCACGGCCAGGAGGTGCCGCGGGCCTTTTTCGGCTCCATTCCCGACATCACGCGCGAGGAGCCTGGCTATTGCGTCAGCGGCGTGCTCCACGGCAGTCCGGCCGATCGGGCCGGCGTCCGCGGCGGCGACATCATCCTTCGCCTGGGCAAGAACCAGATCGGGAGTTACGACGATTTCGACGACGCCCTGGAGAAGTACGCTGGCGGCGAACGCGTGCCGATCACCATCCGCCGCGGCGACCGCTCGCTCACCTACCAGGTGACGCTGGAAGCAGCCAAGTGAGGACCTGGAGCAGTATGTTTCTGGCGGCGGCGGGCTGGTGAGTTTCCACGCGGCCGACAACTCCTCCCCCAAAGGGACGCAAGGAAAACGGGCAATCACGAAAGCCCGAAAGGATGAAACCCCGAGAACAGATAGAATCCATCCGGTGGATTTCGAATCATTTGGCTAAGTAATTGATAAGTAATAGGTTGCGTCGCAATCGTGGAAAAGTGGCAAGAAAGCCCCTATTGACAAGCACATAAGGTTATTGACAATCTCGCTGCGGACCCGATAATTGAATTATAGTGAGTACGACTCCCCGCCCCATTGGGGCGGTTGGCCGGTCTATATGACCGGCTCTTTTTTGCGCTGGCATCGATGGCTTGGATGAGAACGCCATGTCACAGGTCGAATCCCCCCAACCACAGGTTAGGCGCGCGATAGTATACGTCGACGGATTCAACTTTTACTACGGTGCCCTAAAGAACGGCCCCCACAAATGGCTGAACCTTGAAAGGTTCTTCTGTCGCCTTCGCCAACACGACCAGATCCAGAGAATCCGATACTTTACCGCCAAGATCTCCGGCTATCGTTCGGCAAATCAGGAGGCGTACCTGCTTGCGCTAACGACGTTACCTCTCGTGGATGTGATTCTGGGTAGGTTTAAGGCAAAGCAGTTTCAATGCATGGTGCCGGCATGTCCTAATCCTGGACGAAGGGTATTTACCACGCAAGAAGAGAAGCGAACCGACGTAAACATCGCTCTCTGGATGCTTCAGGACGCCCAGCAAGACCTCTGCGATCGATTGATCCTCGTTAGCGGCGACTCTGATTTGGTGCCCGCAGTTCGCATGGTCAAGGATCATTTTCCAGGGAAGGAAATCGTAGCGTACATCCCTGCAAGAAACGAAATCAGAGGTGCAGCCCTCGAATTGCGAGCAGAGGCGCACAAGAACAAGACTCTTCCGCTGGATCTCTTAGCCAAATCCCAGTTTGCGGCCTCCATAGACTTGGGGGGTGGTCGAACGCTCAACAAACCCGCCACCTGGTAGTGCGCCGGGTGCCACGTCCCGTGCTATTTCCGCGTGCTCTTGCAGGGAGAAGTTGCCAAAGCACTGGCGTGTGAGGGAGGTCAGCCGGATAGCTTCCATGCTCGTGGACGAACCACGCGGAGAAGTTCCCGGCGCTTCCATGCTGCAAGAACCGATATAGAAGAGCACCGGCAATCCAGTGGCACCCGAACCGCCCCCTCAACCGGCCTCTTCCGCCTTGGGCTCGGGCGCGGCGGCCGGCTCCTCGACCGGCCGGCGCTTGGGGGCCTCGGCGGTGCCGGGCACGATCATCGGATTGGGCGAGGCGGCCTCGATGATCGACTTCAACTCGCTGTTGTCGATCGTCTCCTGTTCGATCAGCCGTTCGGCCAGCGCCACCAGGGCCGGACGACGCGCCTCCAGGATGTGCCGCACCTTCTCCAGCGAACGTTCGACAATGCCGCGGATCTGTTCGTCGATCTCCCGCGCCGTCTGCTCGCTGTGGGTCCGGTCGCTGGGAAGATCGTTCTGGCTGTTCAAGAACGCCTGCCGCCGGCTCTCGCGATAGGTCACCCGGCCCAACTTGCTCATGCCGAAGTCCATGACCATGCTGCGGGCGATTTCGGTGGCCCGCTCCAGGTCGTTCTGGGCCCCGGTCGATACGTCCTCGAAGATGATCTCTTCGGCCACGGTTCCGGCCAGCAGGACCTGCACGCGCGACTCCAATTCGCTCTGCGTCATCAAGTAGCGATCGCCCTCGGGGCGTTGCATGGTGTAACCCAGGGCGGCCAGGCCGCGGGGAATGATTGATACCTTGTGGACCGGATCGGTATTGGGCAGGCTGGCGGCCACCAGGGCATGGGCGCTTTCGTGATAGGCCACCCGTTGTTTCTCGTCGGGGTGCATGACCCGCTGGCGTTTTTCCAGTCCGGCGGTGACGCGCTCCACGCCTTCGGTGAACTCGATCATGCTGACGGCCGATTTGCCGGCCCGCGCGGCCAACAGCGCGGCTTCGTTGACCAGGTTGGCCAGATCGGCGCCGACGAAGCCGGGCGTGATCCGGGCCACTTCCTTCAGATCGACTGATTCGTCCAAGCGCACCTTCTCCACGTGGACGTCGAGGATCGCCTCCCGGCCGCGGACGTCGGGCCGGTCCACCAGCACGTGGCGGTCGAAGCGGCCCGGCCGCAGCAGGGCCGGATCGAGCGTTTCCGGCCGGTTGGTGGCCGCCATCACGATCACGCCGCTGTTGGACGTGAAGCCGTCCATTTCCACCAGCAAGGCGTTGAGCGTTTGCTCGCGCTCGTCGTGCCCGCCCACGATGCTCGTGCCGCGGGTCTTGCCCAAAGCGTCCAACTCGTCGATGAAGATGATGCAGGGGGCCTTGCCCTGGGCCTGCTGGAACATGTCGCGGACGCGGGCCGCCCCCACGCCCACGAACATCTCCACGAAATCGGAGCCGGAGAGGCTAAAGAACGGCACGCCCGCCTCGCCGGCAATGGCCTTGGCCAGGAGCGTCTTGCCCGTGCCGGGCGGCCCTACCAGCAGCACGCCCTTGGGAATCCGTCCGCCCAGCACTTGATACTTTTCCGGTGTCTTGAGGAAATCGACGACCTCGCGCAGTTCGTCGACCGCCTCTTCGATGCCGGCCACGTCGTCGAAGGTAACTCCCACGTCCTCCTGGGCGTAGAGTTTCCCACGGCTGCG
>JBEKZQ010000601.1:0-3164 GCA_049509675.1 Thermoguttaceae bacterium
TGCCGTGTTGTCGATACGTGCCTTGCGACTCACCCCCGGTCGCTGGCAAGCGTTCTGGCGAAATGTAGACCAATATGGCTGCCCAACGCTTCTCGCGTAACATCATCCTATGCGAGCACCCTGGCGGACTGCTGCCTTTTCGGGAGCTCGACGAGCGATTGAGGCTGACACGACAGTTCGTCGATGCCCTCACGGACCGGCGTCACGTTGGCTATGTCGATCACCCCTTCCTGGAGATGACCCGCGCCCGAATCTACGGCATTCTCGCCGATTACGCCGACCAGAACGACCATGACGTGTTGCGGAGCGATCCGATCTTCAAACTGATTTGCGGCCGTTCCATCGACGGCGACGATCTGGCCAGTCAACCGACCCTCTCGCGGTTCGAGAATGCCATCGGGCTGAAGTCGTTCTTCGCGCTGCAGGACGTGTTTCTCGATCAGTTCATCGCCTCCTTCGACCAGCCGCCGAGATACCTCACGCTCGACATCGACCCTTTCGATGACCCCACGCACGGCCAGCAGCAACTGACGTTCTTTCACGGCTATTATGAGCAGTACCAATACCTGCCGCGGGTCATCACGTGCGCGGAAAACGATCTGGTCCTCACCGTCTGCCTGCTGCACGGCACCGCCCATGCCACCTTGGGCGCGCAAGACGATTTGGCCTATGTGGTGGGCCGGTTGCGGCGCGCCTGGCCGGACGTGCGGATCCACCTGCGGGGCGACAGCGGCTTCGGCACGCCGACGATGTACTCGGTCTGCGAGCAGTTGAATATCGACTACACCCTCGGCATCGGCATGAATGCGGCGCTGAAGAAGCACACCGATTCCGAGTTGAAAAAAGCGGTGGCCGAGTGGGAAAAGACCAAGGAGCCGCAACGCTACTTCAGCGCTTTCTGGTATCGTGCCGACTCCTGGCCTGCGCAACGTTGGGTGATCGTCAAGTGTGAGGCGAACGCCCAGGGGACGAACCGGCGCGCCGTAGTCAGCAACCGTCCGGGAGCGTTTGTCCTGCCCGACGCGACCTACGATGGCTACGCCGATCGCGGCGAAAGCGAAAACCGCAACAAGGAACTCAAACGCGGCTTGCAGGCCGACCGGCTCAGCGACCACCGCTACTTCGCCAACCTCTTCCGGCTCTATCTGCACGCCGCCGCTTACAACCTGCTGGTGCATTTACGGAATTTCACGGCCGATCCGCCACCCGCCTCTCCAGCGCACGACATACCCACCGAAGCCCTCGGCGGCAGCCAACGTCGCCAATGGCACAACCGGCGCCGTGAGCACGATCCCTTGGGCGAGGGCCAGCCCTGCACCTGGCGGACGCGGTTGATCAAGGTTGCCGCCCGCGTGCATCAGAACACACGTCGCGTGATCGTCGAACTCTCATCCAGTTGGCCCTATCTGGAGCATTTCCGGAAAGTAGGCCAGCGTCTCATGGAACTGCAGCAAGCCTCTCCGGATAGCGGTTGATAGCTGGAATAATCCCGGCCGCTCCATGCCTCCGGCGTCCTACGCCGCTGGGGGAAAGGGGGTGTTGTCCCTCAGCCTCATCAACTTCCCACGCCCGTAGGCTCGTTCCCCTCTTTCGGCCAGTGGCTTCCAGGCCACCGCCAAAGTTTATGAATAATCCGGGTTAGGACTGTTCCAGCCTTAGCAGCCGCGCAGACCCAGCATGACAGCGATCCCGGTCGAGGTGATCGGCCCGATCCGTGCCCGCTATCCGGCGACCGCCCCGGGCGACGCCGAGGTCGGGGTTTGAGCGGGCGCGCTCATTGCGAATCGCGGAAGGGGGCGTTGGCCGAGTAGCGATTCAGGCGGTTCTGGATCTTGGCCGCCAGTTCCGCCTTGCCCTGGGATTTGGCCTGCTGGACAGCTTGCCCC
Organism: Thermoguttaceae bacterium; assembly: GCA_049509675.1. GTDB lineage: Bacteria > Planctomycetota > Planctomycetia > Pirellulales > Thermoguttaceae > JBEKZQ01. The sequence goes on from JBEKZQ010000601.1 coordinate 1,887, forward strand.
GCCGTTTGCACGGCCTCGGAGAATTGTCCTGCCTCGGCCAAGGCGGCGGCCAGCGTGTCCAGAACCGACGGATCCCGCCCGCCCGAAAGCTGCACCGCGTCGCGGGCCGCCGTCACCGCCTGCGCCCCGTTGCGCAACGCATCGTCGGGACTCGTAGCCAGCGTCCAGGCGACGAAGTTCAACACAATCAATGCCTGGTCCGGCTTCTTCCGATCGATGAACATGGTGGCCCAACGGCGGGCCATGCCGAGCCGATCGTCACTCAGACGCAGGCACTGCCACAAGTGTTGTCGGGCCTCGCCGGCCAGTTGCCGCGCTTCGGCCGTTGCCCCTTGGGCTTGTGCCCGTTGGCTCTGTTCCCACAGCAACTGGACAAGGAAATCCTGCAAGGGCAAACTATCCGGAAACCGCCCCACGGCTTGACGGGCCACGTCCAACGCCTCGGCCGGCCTTCCCTGCTCCTGCCGCAAGTTGCTCAGATGAATCCAGGCCGTGAATTGCGACGGCTTGAGTCGCAGGATCTCCCGCAACTGACTCTCCGCTTCGTCGAACTGTGCGCGCTGCTGTTCTCCTTTGGAAGCTTGCGCCAGTTCCATGAGGGTCGTGGCCAGGTTGTCGCGGGCGTTGAGCTCCGCAGGGCGATATTTCAGCGCGTCGCGAAAATGCTGCATGGCCTCGGCGCTGAGGTTCTCGACCATCTCCGGCGTGGCCTCGTTCTTGCTCTGCAAGAGCCGCCGCTGTTTCAGCCGCACCAGGCCCAGGTTGTTGTGCGCTTCGGCGAGGATCGGCTTGTACTGGATCGCCAACTGCAAGTGCAGGGCCGCCTCCTCGAGCTTGTTCTGTTCCGCCAGGCAGTAGCCGAGATTGCTGTGGGCGTCGGCGGCGCCCGGGCGGATGGTCACGGCCGTTCGCCAATGCTTCTCCGCCTCGTCTTTCTTGCCGTGCTCCCACCGCCACACGCCCAGGTTGTTCAACAGCGTCCAATTGTTCGGCTCCACGGCGAGGCCCCGCTGCAACAGCGATTCCTGGTCCTTCCAGAACTGCAACTGGTACCGGCAGATGCCGACGTACGCCGCCAGCGTCACGGCCAGCGCCACGGCGGCAATGATTCGCGCCGCAGGCCGGCGCAGGACCAGTTCGCCGAGGCCCCAAGCCACGATCACGAACAGGCCGATCGACGGGATGTAGAAGTAGCGGTCGGCCATGGTCTGCTCGCCCACCTGCACCAGACCGATGACCGGCACCAGGGTGCCCAGATACCACAGCCAGCCGACCGCG
>JBEKZQ010000602.1:0-3155 GCA_049509675.1 Thermoguttaceae bacterium
CCGCGTGGTTCGTCGGCGAGTATGGCAGGTTTCCCTGGGCACGGAACAGCCGCGGGCTCTTGACCTCTCTCGCACGCCAATGCTGTGGCACCTTCTCGCCGCAAGAGGCCTCCGAAAGAGCATGGGCAAGCCCGTGGCACCCAGCGCGGATGTCGCAGCGAAGGGGATAGTCCCCGCACTTGTGGTTTCGCCCGCCCGAAACGACTTCCGCTCACCCCGCTTCGATTTCAGCCATCACGGCGTCGGGGATGTTGAAGTTCGAGGACACGTTCTGCACGTCGTCGTGATCGTCCAGGCGCTCCATGAGCTTCAACACCTTGCGGGCGGCGTCGGCGTCGAGGTCCACCGTTGTCTTGGGCAGCCGCGTTACCTGGCTGGCCTCGGTCTTGACGCCGGCCTCTTCCAGGGCCTTGGCCACGTCGCGATAGGCGGCCGGGTCGCAGGTCACCTCGAAGTTCGGGCCGGATTGCGCCACGTCGTCGGCGCCGGCGTCGGAGGCGATCTCCAAGAGCTTCTCCTCCTCGATCCCGGCGGCGGGAACGATGAACAGGCCCTTGTTCTCGAACATCCAAGCGACGCAGCCGGCGCCGCCCAGCTTGCCGTCCGACATTTCGAAGATCTTGCGGATCTCCGGGGCCGTGCGGTTGCGGTTGTCGGTGAGCACTTCGCAGAGGATGGCCACGCCGCCGGTGCCGTAGCCTTCATAGACGACCTCTTCCAGGATGACGCCGTCGATTTCGCCCGTGCCGCGCTTGATCGCCCGCTGGATGTTCTCCTTGGGCATGCCGACGGCCTTGGCGTCGTCGATGGCATAGCGGAGACGGAGGTTCATGTTGGCATCGCCGCCGCCGTGTTTGGCGGCCACGATAATGGCCTTGGCCAGCTTGCTCCACACTTTGCCGCGCTTGGCGTCGACGGCCGCCTTCTTGTGCTTGATGGTTGCCCAGTGGGAATGTCCGGACATAAATCGGATTCCTTGTGCTGCGTAAACAATTACCCTTTTCGTTGGCTCTTCTGTTCCATTTCCTTGGCTTTGGGCTCGTCCTTCTCTTTGCGGAAGGCTTCGGCGGCGCGCCTCCAGGCGGCGCGGGCCTTGTCGGCCTGAGCGGCCTTCCAATGGGCCTCGCCCAGATGGTCCAGCAGCGTCGGATCGGCCTCCTTGGCGGCCGCCTTCTCGAGCTCCTGCACCGCCTCCTGCGCCCGGCCCAGGCGATAATAAACCCAACCCAGGCTGTCGCGGTAGGCGGCGTTGTCGGGCTCGGCCGCTACGGCCACCTGGATCATCTTCAAGGCCCGCTGCAGATGTTTGTTCTGGTCGGCCCACAGGTATCCCAGGTCGTTGGAGGCCGAGACGTCGTCGGGGAACTCGTCCAGGACTTGTTCCAACCATTCCTCGGCGGCGGGCAATTGTTTGGCCAGCACGCACAAGTTCGACAGGGCCAGGCGGCCCTCGCGCAACACTTCGCGGCTTTCGGCGGCCTGGTCGCCGTCGAAGTCGGCGATCAGCTCGTTGTAGGCCCGCATCGCCTCGCTGTTCCGCTTGGCATGATACAGGATCCAAGCCGTGCGGGCGGCGAACTGGGCCGACTTCGGCTCCTTGCGGTCGGCCGCTCGGCGGGCCGCGGCGAGCGCTTCGTCCGTCTTGTCGGTCATGGCCAGGGCCCCGGCCAGATAGAACTCGAAGGCCGGATTGTCCGGCGGCAAGAGCTTCTCGTCGATGCCCCGCTGAAAGACCTTGACGGCATCGGCCGCCCGCTCGCCCAGCAACAGTCCCAGGCCCCAGGCCAGCACGATCTCGCCGGCCTGCTTGGGATGGGTGGCCAAGGCCAAGTCGAAGAATTCGCGGGCCGTATCCCATTGCTTGGCGTCGAGGTTGAGCAGGGCCACGGCCAGGCGCTGGCCGAAGGTGAGCCGCTCCGGCGCAGCTTTGAGCGTCCGCCGCGCGGTCTCCACCAGGCCGCGCACCATCTCCGCATCGCCCAGGAGCAGTTTGCCGCCGTCGCCCAGGAACTCGATCGTGCCGGCTTTGTCCACGGCGTCGCCCAGCACCGTCAACAGCCGCTCGGGCTGCTTCTGTTTGCAGTAGGCGGCGACCAGATTGCGATAGCCGGTCAGGGTGGGATGCTTCTCGGCCAAGGCCAAGTAGAGCGGCTCCGCCTTGTCCCACTGACCGGCCTGCCGATAGTGCTCGGCGAGGAAGTAGCTCAGGGCGGCGTCCGCGGGGTGGCCGGCGCGGAGTTTTTCCAATCGCTCGCCCAGTTCCTTTGCCTTGTCCAACTTTTTGAGCAGGTCGGCCAGCAGTTCGTAAGGCGCGGTGCCTTCGTCGCTCAAGTGTTGCTCCAGGGCGCGATCCAAAGCGGCCAGGGCCTCGGCCGGTTTTCCGCCGCGGGCAGCCAGCCGGGCCGCGTTGAATTCCCGCAGGCTGGCATTGGCCGTCAACGACTGCGATTTTGCAAACGCGGCGGCCGCCTCCGGCAACCGCTCGGCCTGCAGGAAACACTCGCCGAACAACTGATACCTCGGCGCCGCGTGCAACCGTTTCTTCAGCTCGTCGCCAAGGTGCAACTCGGCGCCGTGGTCCAGGGCGCGTATTACCCGCGCGAACTCGTCGGCCGCCTTCTTGTACTGATCGGTCAAGTAGTACAAGCGGCCCATCTCCATGTGGATCTCGACGGTCACGTCGTTTTCCTTTTCGCCGACCTGTCCGACGAGGAGTTTTTCGTAGAGTTTCAAGGCCCCGGCGAAATCGCCTTTGTGGGTATAGTCTTCGGCCAGGCGACACAGCAGCCCCGGATCGGCGATGCCCAGCTCGACGGCCTGTTGCCCGTAGCGCGAGTAGACCGCATCATAGTGCTGGCGGAGAGCCAACGACAGGACGGCGTCGGCAATGGCCGGCTGCGGATCGCGGCGCAGGGCCCGTTGGTAGAACCGCAACGCCTTGTCGTACTCCTGCCGTTGTTCGTAGGTGCGTCCGGCGGCGAACATGGCCAGGGCCTCGATGCGGTCCTGGTCGGCCTCGGTGCGCGGGTGCTGCGGCACCAGCGGCAGCGGCGGCTCGTCGATCAGCAGGCGTCCGGCCCGGCTGTGGACCTGCGGCGGGGGCGCCACCGAGGCCGCGCATTGGGACGCGAGGGTCAACAGACTAACGGCCAACA
>JBEKZQ010000603.1:0-3140 GCA_049509675.1 Thermoguttaceae bacterium
CGGCCTTGGACGCCGGCCGCAAAACGGGCCGCCCTGGAAGATGCCGTCCAGTTCTACGCCTCGGCCCATCCGGGCAACATACCGCAACTGGATCGGCATTTCGTGCCGCCCATTCTGGATGAGTTGAAACCGAGCCTGGATGGCTCGCCGTCGCCCTGGGCAGAAGAACTGCGGGAGCAGCCCGAGGCCGAAACGCCGGGCGTGCCGCAAGGCCAAGGGTCAGACCACGTCGCCGCGGACTACTGTACCCGGCACAACTGCCACCGGATGAAGTGTTTTTGTTGGGATTGAGCCGCGCGCTTAGTACTATTGTGCAAGGTCGGCGGAAAAAGGGGACTGGCTCCGTGGCACAAGTTGGTATGGGAGTGGGAGAAACGTGGCCGCCACGGTGCCTGTCCCCTTTGTTCCGCCTGGCGCCGGTTGCGGGAACTAAATAACTGTCGCAACAATCGTACTCATCTCGCTCCGCGAGATGGAGCTGCATCACGCGGAGCGTGATGACTACTTTCGAGAACAGGACAGTTTTTGCTTCGCCGGTCACTTACGGCATCAGGTTCTGCCTGGCCAATTCGGCCTTCATCCCGTCGCGGCGGCCGAAGGTCGTGATCGTCTCCGGATCTTTCAGGCCCCAACGGTTCACCGAGGCCTGGATGGCCTTGTCGCGATCGGTCAATAGGCCCTTCACCTGGTCCTTCGACGGCATCTTTCCGCCGTTGTCCTCCTTGATCCACAAGCGGAGAATGTTTGCGGCCTGCTTCACTCCTTTCTCATACGCGGCTTTGGCCTCGGGATCGGTGAGCGACTTGGGGTCGAATTCGTAGACGTGCAGTACCGGCGGGGCCGGCGCCGGCTTGGCCGCCGGCTTGCGGCTGGCCTGGGTGGGCGGCTTCGGTTGATCGCCGCCCTTCGATCCGCCCATCAAAAGGAACACGAGCACGAACACGATCACGACCAGGAGGATGAACGCCACGCCGCCGCCCGCCGCGATGCCGATCTTCGCCGCGTTGGGCAGTTCCGACCAGATGTTCGTTAGCGCGGCCAAGGGCCCGGCGGCGGGGGCTGCCGCGGTTGCCGGCTCGGCCTGGGCCGCTGGCTTGGCGGTTGCCGCCGCTTTCGCCGGCGTTGCCGTCGTGCGTTTGGCAGGCAGCAGACCGGGGACTTCGGCCGCCGCGGTCCATTTTGCCATGCCGTCGGACCATACCAGGTTGCCGCCCCCCAGATCGCCGGAAGCGAGCAGTTTGTCGAGTTGTTCGCGCGGCACCGGGCCGCACTGCTTTCCGTCCTTCTCGTAGTACCATGTCTTCTGAGCCATATTCTTACTCCGCGTGTGGGACGCAAGAAGGGGTCAGGTCCATGTTTTCGGTCATAAGTCCGGCAAAATGCCAATGCCTTTCGGCCGAAAAATGGACCAGACCCCGACTTTACAGATCTCCCCCGGGCACAAGGCCCATTCTAATCGGTTTCGGTTGCGGAATGAATACTTGCGAAATCTCCGTGGCAAGGTTATCGTCAACAGACCGTCCGAGACTCCGCCATCCACCACCCACCCGTCCACCATCTTATGAACATTCTCACCCGCTCCGCTCTGGTTGTGATCCTTACCGCCGCTTTCGCTCGCGCGGCCGAGCCGCCGCAGCCGTACGGCCCGCTGCCCAGTCCGCGGCAACTTGCCTGGCACGAACTGGAAGTCTACGGCTTCCTGCACTTCGGCATGAACACCTTTACCGATCGGGAGTGGGGCAACGGCGACGAGGCGGAAAAACTCTTCAACCCCACCGATTTCGATGCCGACCAGATCGCCCGGACGGCGAAAGATGCCGGCATGCGCGGACTGATGCTCACCTGCAAACATCACGACGGCTTCTGTCTCTGGCCCAGCAAGTACACGGAGCATTCGGTGAAGAATAGCCCCTGGAAAGACGGCCGGGGCGACGTGGTCCGGGAGATTTCCGAGGCCTGCCGCCGGCACGGCCTGAAGTTCGGCGTGTACCTTTCGCCCTGGGACCGCAACCAAAAAGACTACGCCCGGCCGCAATACCTCACGTACTACCGCAATCAACTGCGCGAACTGTTGAGCAACTACGGGCCGATCTTCGAGATGTGGTTCGACGGCGCCAACGGCGGCGACGGCTACTACGGTGGCGCCCGCGAAATGCGGCACATCGACAACCGCACCTATTACGACTGGAGCAACACCTGGAAAATCGTCCGCCAGTTGCAGCCCGCCGCCTGCATGTTCAGCGACGGCGGGCCGGACGTCCGCTGGGTGGGCAACGAGTCGGGCTTCGCCGGCGAAACCTGCTGGGCCACCGTGAACCGCGCCGGCATGCTCCCCGGAGTGGCCGACGGCGCCGTGCTCAATCGCGGCCAGCGGCCCGGCACCGACTGGCTCCCGGCCGAAGTGGACGTCTCGATCCGCCCGGGCTGGTTCTATCATGCGCACGAAGACGCGGCGGTGAAGTCCGTGCCGCAGTTGTTGAAGATCTATTACGAGTCGGTGGGCCGCGGCGCCAACCTGATCCTGAACGTGCCCCCGGATCGTCGCGGTCGTATTCACGCCAATGACGCCCGGGCGCTGCGGGTCTGGCGCAAGATCATCGATGCCACCTTCGCCGCCGACCTGGCCCGCGGCGCCGTGGCCACCGCCTCCAACACCCGCGGCAACGATCCGCAATTCGCCCCGGGCAACGTGGTGGACGGCAAGCGCGACACCTATTGGGCCACCGACGACGGCGTGACCACGGCCGACCTGGTGCTCGATCTGGGCAAAGCCGCGACGTTCAACGTGGTGCGCATTCGCGAGTACCTGCCTTTGGGGCAGCGCGTCGACGCCTTCGCGCTGGACTCCTGGGACGGCGCGGCCTGGAAGCAGTTCGCCGCGGCCACGAGCATCGGCAACCAGCGGCTCTTGCCCACGGCCGACGTGACCACGTCGAAGGTCCGCTTGCGGATCACCAAGGCCGCGGTCGGCCCGGCGATTTCGGAAATCGGACTGTTTCTGCGGCCAAAGGGGTAGGGTCGTGCTTCAGCACGGGTAACAGGACCCGCGCAATCTTCCTCTCTTCATGCCCGTTTGACGGGCATTCCCGCCGTAGGCGGTCCTCGGCCCGGCATTCATGCCGGGTTGGCAGCGCGAAGCA
>JBEKZQ010000604.1:0-3140 GCA_049509675.1 Thermoguttaceae bacterium
CAAGACCGGCGCGCCGCAGCAGGATGCCGATGCCGGCGCGGATCGCGCCGCTGGCAAGCTGCAGCTCGCGGACGTCGCGCTGCGTCAACAGCACCGCGCGGCCGTCGGCGGTTTCCTCGGCCACAGCCAGACAGAAGGCCATTTGCCCCTCGTGCATGGTGAGCCGCCCGGCCAGGTCCGGCAGGACGCCGGCCGGCAACTGCTCGCGCGGCTGCAGGCGACCGGCGACGTCCAGCAGGCCGTGGCGGAGCAACTCGGCCGCCACGTCGACCAGGGCCGAGCCGCACAGGCCGACGGGCGGAACGTTGCCGATGACGTTGATGTGCAGGCGGCTGTCGACGATGACCTTCTCGATGGCCCCCTGGGCGGCGCGCATGCCCTGGGCGATCCGCGCCCCTTCAAAGGCCGGCCCGGCCGCGGTCGAAGCCGCCCACAACCGGCCGTCGGCCGCCAGCACGATCTCGCCGTTGGTGCCGATGTCGACCAACAGGGTGGGCTGCCGGCAGTCGGCCAGCCCGGTGGCCAACATGCCCGCCACCGTGTCGCCGCCCACGAAGCTGCCGATCACCGGCAGGATGCAGACCTGTCCGCAAGGATGGATGTGGAACCCCAGATGATCGGCGGGCAGCAGCAGACTTCGGCCCGTTGCGGCCACGAACGGCATCTCGCCCAGCGGGGCCGGATCGATGCCGCATAGCAACTGCTGCATGGTCGTGTTGCCGGAAATAGTGATCTCGTACACCCGCTGCCGGTTCACGCCGGCCTCCCGGCACAACTCGCCGATCATGTCGTCGACCGCCGCGACGATGCTGTCCTGCAAATGCCGCAAGCCGCCGGCGTGGTCGCGGGCGTACAGGATCCGCGACAGCACGTCATCGCCGAAGCGGGTTTGCGGATTCATGCGGGCCGCGACGGCCAGGTCGCGTCCGCCGTTTGCGTTCAGCAGGGCGGCCACCAGCGTGGTGGTGCCGACGTCGACGGCCACCGTGTACGCGTCCCACTCGGAGTTCTCCGGCTCGAAGTCCAGCAGCCGGCCGTCGCAGAGCACGGCCGTGCCGCAGAAATTGCCCGCCCGCAGGCGCCGCGGAAGATCGCGCAGCAGTTCCAACTCGATTTGCACCGGGCCGATGGCCTTTTCGAGCCGCAGCAGGTCGGGGTCGTCGTCGCCGCGTTGCGGGACGGTGAGTTCGAGATACTTCTTGCGGATCACCGGATCGCCGGGGACTGTGCCAATTTCGCCGTCAACGGAAATGGGACTGTCCCCTTCTCCGATGGCACCATAGATTAGGATCTGATGCCGCGCGCCGAACAGCGAGGCGTCGGGAACATGGATAGTCGTCGGCCTCCAGACGGCGCATTGGCAGGCCAGCCGGCAGCCAGCCTGGAGTTCTTCGGCGGAGAGGGCTTGCGTTTCGGCGGCCGTGGGCTCGTGGGCGCCCTCCGAGACCACGACGCGGCATTTGCCGCATTTCCCCTCGCCGCCGCAGGGCATGCTCAACACCAAGTCGGCCGTGGCGGCCGCTTCCAACAGCCGCGTGCCCGGCAGCACATAAACCCGCTTGTCGGCCGGCTGGAACGTGACCGCAACCTCCGTTTCCCGCATCACGTCTCCTCCGAGCCGTTGGCTTGCACCTTCTGCAGAAGCTCGACGAACTTGCTCGTGGTGGGCGTAAACACCTTGCGATGGCGATGAATGATGCCCACCGGCCGTCGCAACTCGGGGGCGATCAGCCGCGCCGCCGCCAGCGTGCCTTCGGCCAACTCGTCGCGCACGGTGGGCTCGGGCAAGATGCTGATGCCGGCCCCGATCTGCACCGCCTGCTTGATCGTTTCAATGTTGTCGAACTCCATCGCCACGTGGATCGTCACCGCCCGCTGCCGCAAGTACCGGTCCACCTCCTTGCGGATGATCAAGTCGCGATCGAAGGCCACGAACTCCTCGCCCTGGAGATGCTCGGCCGTGACGGCCTGCTCCCGGGCCAGGCGATGCTGCGGATTGCACACCACGACCATCCGTTCCGAACGCAGCGGCAGCACGTTCAAGTCGGCGGAAGCGATGGGGTACGAGACGATGCCCAGGTCCACCTCGGCATTGAGCACGGCCTCGTAAACCTTGTTGGGGCGAAGATACTCCAACCGCACCTTGGCCTTGGGATAACTGCGCATGAAGTCCTGCATGCAGCGGCTCATGTCGTGCAGTCCCACCGAATAGATCGACGCCACGCGGACCAAACCGCTGATCTCCATGCGCAGCGAGCGCACCCGGGCATCGACCGAGTCGTACAGTTCGAGCACTTCGCGAAACCCTTCGTAACAGGCCTGGCCTTCCGGGGTCAGCACGAAAGGCCGCTTGGTGCGGTCCACCAGTTGGACGCCAAAATGACTCTCGACGCGATGGACCGACTGCGTGGCGGCCGATTGACTCACGTCGTTCATGGCGGCGCCGCGGGAGAAGCTTTGGTGCTGCACGACGTCGCAGAAGATGCGCAGGGTCTCGATGTTCATAAGGGAAGCTTATCATAAGTGCGGCTTATTTTCAAGCGCCGCAAAAGAAGGCTCGCTGGCCCCCGGCGGGCGCCACAGACGGCGCGTAGCAAAGCTTTCGTGCCACGGGCTTGCCCGTGCCACTCGCCGTAAGGCTGAGGGGGCGGCCACGGATTGAACACGGAAGAAACACGGACAACGAGCATTTATTGCCGCGTTTGACGGCTGTGTGGCCCGTCTTTCGCGTAACGGTTTTGATGAAAAGTAATTTTCCCGTCTCGCCGGCGAGCAGCGTAGGCATGTTGTCAGGCTGCCGCCTTGGTGAGGCGGGTATATAGTGTAGGTGATAAGTGCAGCAGCTTCATGATGCGATTCAGCAAGGGCGGCAATTCGGTGAGGTGCCACTGTACGTCATTTCCCGACTCCACGCGCGTCACCGTGATCTCCATGCGACTGATGGCCTTCAAACACCGCCCTGCCGTCGGATACGCGGTGGCGCGATTCGGTTGGCGTTCATAGGCGCGGGCAAAGACCACCCTCTTGCCCTTCTCGTCGGCGCGCGTCAGGTTCTGCAACGCCTGCTTGTCCAGGGCCGCCTCCTCGATCCAGGCTTCGATCTGCTCGGCGCTGTCGCCGGTTCGCGGCAAGGGCATGAG
>JBEKZQ010000605.1:0-3134 GCA_049509675.1 Thermoguttaceae bacterium
TCATCTTCCATGTAACAGGGTTCGGCGGGCGATTCCACCGGCCGTCGCTATAGATCGCTGCCGCCGCCTTGTCGCGGGGAAAGGTCTGCCAATCGCCTCCCGTCTTGACAGCTTCCATAAAAGGACCGAAACCATTGGCCGAAGTCGGTTGCTGCACACAAGCCAGTGATGTCGGAAATCCGTCGAAATAGGAGGCAAGAAACAACTCAAATTGCCGCAGGTCACGCTGCGGCCTAACAGTCAGATCGAGATCTAACGTGTCATTTGCCGCCCAACGATAGACGCCGGTCATCTCCAGCGGATGCTCTTTGTCCGGCGCCCAACGCACTCTTGCGGCACCGTCTGCCAGCAAATCTGACTTGCTCACCCAGTCCCATGCCGCCGTTCCGAATCGCGCATCGGCGGTCAGCAAGCGATACGGCGAAAGAATCCCGAACGCCCCGGCCATTTGGACACTCGAGGCGATATGCGTCACGGGCCGCAATCCCAGCGACTTGCCGCCTTCGCCGAGCGTACCTTTCAGAACGCCCGTATCGAAATGCAGCTCACCGTACCCACGCGTGAACGCAAGTGTGGACGACGGCCGGTCCTCTGCCAAGGTGTATCGGCCCGTCAGTGCCGACACGATTGTGACGATGGTCAACAGGAGAACGCAGCGAAACCGAATCATGACAGTTCCTCCAAGTTCCCTAAACCTTCATGCCGTCCAAATTGACCTCGAGTCGTTTGTTCTCCTTGATGAGGTCGTTCATGGTGAGAAAGCAGCGTCGGGCGGCGGTTTCACGGCCGAGGATGGCTGTCAGCGTGCCGTCGACGGCGCGTTGAGCCGATAGGTTTTCGTAATGTCCTTCCACGACGTTCCGGTAAAATGTGTCAACGTTCTTAACAGCGCCTTCCTTGTAGATGTCGCCGCTGGTGCCCGAGTAGTGTTTCGTGCCGCCGCGGACATAGTTCTTGCCGCCGTAGGTCAAATGGGCCGTCGCTTCCATGCCGAAGAGGCTGGCCGAGAGTGTGGTAACGTCAAAATTATTGTCGATGCTCTGCGTGACGTGCGTCCAGATCGTGCCATCTGGCAGTTCATAGATTACGCTGGCCACGTCGGTGCGGTCTCCGTGCGGTTCGGCTCGACAGGTGCGGGCGCGTCCGCAGGCGCTGACGGGTCGCCGGCCCAATATCCACACGATGCCATCGATGAGATGAATGTCGTAGGAGACGATCGTGTCGCCGCTCAACGCGGTGTCGGCGAGCCAAATCTCGTCGCGGAGCCGGCTTTCGATGTTCTTGCCCAGGGGCGGGTCCGGCCAGGCGTGCCAGGCCATACCGAAAGAGGCGATATGGGCCAACTTCCCCAGCCCGCCGTCGCGGACGCGCGTGGCCACCTCGATGCAGACCGGGTCGTGCGGCAACTGATAGTCGACCAGGAAGCAGCGGTTTCTCAGCGTAGCCTCCTTGGCGGCCGCCCCGATGGTCAGGCAGCCCGGCACATCGACGGCGATCGGCTTGGCCATGTAGACGTGCAGGCCGGCCTCGACTGCAGCCTTGGCCTGTTCGGGATAGAAGTAGGGCACGTCCTCGATAAGGATCGCCTCAATGCCGCTGTCAATGAGCTTCTTGTAGCCCGACAACCCGCTGAACCGGCGGGTCTTGGCGACGCCAAACTTGTTGCCGGCTTCCTCGGCGACTTGCGGGAAGTAGTCGGCCACGGCTTGAAGTTCATAGCCGCCGTGCTGCAAGAACAGGGGCACGATCCAGTGGCCGCGGCCGCCGCAGCCGATCCACCCTATTTTGATTTTCCGCTTGGGCGCTGCCGGCTTCGGCGTTTCGGCTCCCAGGATATTCACGTTTCCGAGCATCGACATCGAAGCCGCGGCAACAGCGCTGCCGAGAAGTTCGCGTCGAGAAATCGTCGAATCTCTCCGGTCTGGTGTGCTCACGATATTGATCCTCTCTTGGTGGAGCGAGCATGGCAGGTCCGACGGCACTTCGGAGCCGTTCAATCTCCAACGCTTCGCAGAAAAACGGGTCAAACCATGCCGACACGATTATCGGATGCCCGTGCCAGGAATGCAAGCGTTGTGCGGTGGCGCTCAAAGCGGTTATGTCTTGGCGTTCCGATGCTTGGGCGGAAACTCACTTTCAGGCATTCATGGGCGAAATGCGCTTGGGATCGGCCAAGCAAGTTCATGTGCCAAAATACGTTGGGTTGATAGGACGTCCTAGCGGCCCAAATCCAACCGCGGGTGTCGCTTCCTTCCCAGATTGCTCGGAGCGGACCTTTGTCCATATCGCATCCGGAGCATTTCGCGACTGCTTGCGCGCGGAGGTGGGGGTGACCGCTGCAGGCAAGTCAGCCGACCGCGGTTCCGAGAATAGGGTGCTTTCTTCGGAGTGGCAGCTATTCTTCCACGACGATTCGGAATCGCTGTGTGTAATGCCCCGCGCTCTCGTCACCGGGCACTTCGCCGGCGGATGTCTCCGTGATGCGAATCCCAGGCCGTAGGCGTTGTGATTCCATTTTCCCAGGGGCCTGTTGGGAGGATTGGGATGGAACGGATCGACCGTCTCGACGATGTCCAGGGTGCCGCCGGGGGCCGTATCTCCCACCACTTCCCAGAAGCTGCTGACCATGGCGCGACAGGCGGTCGTCGAACACGTCCGTCGCGGCGGTCCGCCGGACGCCATCCTTTGCCGCAACGACGATATAGCCTTCGGCGTCTATCGGGCGCTTTGCGACTTGGGGCTCACGGTGGGTGAAGACGTGCTGTGGGTCGGTCGCGACGGCATCCAGGAGACGCAGTTCCTCCCGTGTCCGTTGAGCACCATCGTCCTGCCCGTGGCGCAAATGTGCAAGCTGGCATGGCAATTCCTCGATGCGCGGCTGGGCGACCCGGCCGCGCGACGGCAGGAGGCCACCTTGCAGGGCAACCTGGTGATCCGCGAGTCATCCGCCCGTCCGTGCAGGCACCGTGGTGGCCGCAAACCACGCGAGCACCGCTAAGAAATTATCTCAAGAGCTGAAAACGATGTTGACGGCGATACCACAGCAGGGAGCAGGCCAGTTGAATGAGGCCCAGGTAGTTGCATGACTTTTTTTGCGTGCCGAACCAAGATGCCCCGGCATTTGCTCAGCCATC
>JBEKZQ010000606.1:0-3121 GCA_049509675.1 Thermoguttaceae bacterium
GGCGGCGCGGCAGGCTTTACGGCCAGGTTTCGGGTGTAGAGGAAGTAGTAGATCGCGGTCTCGCCGTGAAACCGCTCCAGCCCGCGTTTCTCCGCCAGCCAGTGGCTGAGATACGCCCCGTGCGGCGACCGCAGCGCCCAGGTCAGGGCGTCGATCCGGCCGGCCATTTCATGGGTCACGCCGCCGTTCGGCCCGGCGACGATGTCGCCCCAGGGAATGAAACGCATGTCCGGCAGCACGCTGAGCACGAGGTAATCGAGCTGGCGGTTCAGCCAGTCGCCGTCCTCGCGGCGGATGGCCCCCACCACGTCGCTCTCGAAGGCACTCTGCGTCGCCAGCAGCACCAGGAGCGAGTAGTGCTGGCAGTACCGCCACCAGTAGCCTGCCGCATCGCCATTGGACCCTTCCAGGTACTTCATGGCGCGAAACAGTTGGCCGTTGAACCGCCCACGAAGGCCGGCGTAAAGGCGATCGGCGGCCGGGTCCTCCCCGGCCGTGGCCAGCGCCCAGAGCATGGCGCCGCTGTTGAACATCCAGGTGTAGTTATGAAAGACGTGGTCGTTGCCGACCTTAAGGGCGTTTTCCGCCAGCGGCTCCAGCTTCCGCCGCACCGCGGCCTGGGCCGCACCGTCGAACCCGGGATAGACGTGCAGCCAGTCGTAGGCCAGGGCCACGTCGGACAGAGTGGCATAGACATAGAACGGGTCGTTGATCGCCTTGGGGTCGTCGGGCATTCGCCAGGACCGCAAGACCGCCAACGTCCGCTCGGCGGCTTCCGCCCGGCCGGTGAGGTGGTAGACCAGCGCCAGTGCGGCGGCCGAGGGCGGCTTCAGTCCGTCCAGCCTCTCGAGCATCTGTTGGAAATCGTGGTCGCGGGGCAGTGCCTTGAGTTGCTGCAAGGACACGGCGTATGGTGTTTCCGCCGGACGCAACAACAGCCGCGGCCGATCGCGCTTGATACCATCGGCCGGCGGCACCAACTCCGCCGCCGCCGCCGCTGCCCATGCCAGCGCCAGGAGCAACACGACCATTGATGCGCGGGCGGCGCTGTTGAGACAGAAGAACACAAGGCGGCTCATTGGGTCTGCTCCAGTGATTCGAAGCGAATCGTGCCATCCGGGAGTTTCCGGGCGAAGAAAGCGTCCACCTGCAAGCCGCGTGCAAGCGAGCGGATGCGCGCAGCGGCGGCCTGCACGTCTTCGCGCTGCCGCGTTTCCACTTGCGATGGTGGTACGTGCAGCCGCTCGCTATAGAACGCACAGTCCTGATGGGCAACCAGCACCACGCGTTCGATGCCATGTGCCTTGACCAGGAAGCGCAACTGCTCGATCAGGCCCTCTTCCTCCTTGAAGGCGAGGAAGTGACCGGCCAGGCAGGCGGCGCCGCCCGGCACGGCGAGCCGGTCGTAGCGCGGGAGCTTTAGGGAATTGTGCAGGAACTCGTCGAAATGTTCGCCAAATCGCCCATCGCTGCAATAGACTGCGGCAGCGCGGATGCGGTTCTCATCGAATCGCGCCGAACTATCGTACGCTGCGTGGTCTTCTCGGTCGCTCATGGCTACAAGGAATACTGTTCGTGTTCCCCTCAAACAAACCTGGTGATGCCGGGCATGGCCACCGGCGGAACAGGCAGCGGGCCGAAATCGTACTTGGGCGGCGTGAGGTCTTCCTGCGAGTTGAGGGCCTGCTCCCAGGTGATCGTCTGCCCGGTGTAGGTGGCCATGCGGCCCATGATGGCCAGCATCGTACTCTTGGCCATGTAGTCGCCGTTGTAGACCGGCTTGCCTTTGCGGATGCCGGCGAACATCTCGTCGTGCTCGGTCTGGTAGATGTTGTTGATCTCGCCGCGATAGACCCACTTGTCGCGGCCGGCCACGATGTTCATGCCGCCGCGGCGCTCGTGGAACTCCGCCCGGCCTTTGCTCCCCACGGCCCAGGCGCAGGAGTCGTTCGCGCAGCCGCCGATTTGCCGGATGTTGCTGAACAGCTTGGCGCCGCCGGCATACTCGTAGATCACGAAGTGATGGTCGTAGATATGGCCGTATTCGGCCCCGGTGCGGACCTGCCGCCCGCCCATGCCGATCGCCTTCACGGGATACTGTCCGTTCATGATCCAGGCGCACACGTCGAGGAAATGGATGTGCTGCTCGACGATGCAATCGCCCGAGAGCCAGGTGAAGTACAGCCAGTTGCGGAGTTGCCACTCCATGTCGCTCCAGGGTGGCTCGCGTTTTCGCATCCAGACCGGGCCGCGGAAGTCGCTGGCCTGGAGCGTGTGGATGTCGCCCAATGCCCCGTCGTGAATCCGCTCGACCATCTCGCGAAAGCCGTAGTAGCAGCGCATGCACAGGCCGGACACCAGGGAAAGGTTCTTCCGCCTGGCCTCTTCGCAGGTGGCCAGCACGGAGCGAATGCCGGGGGCGTCGACGGCGACCGGCTTCTCGGCGAAGATGTGCAGGTTGGCATCGACGGCGGCCTTCAGGTGCGCGGGCCGGAAGTGGGGCGGCGCGCAGAGCAGCACCACGTCAATGCCGCTGGACATCAGCCGCTTGCAGGCGTCGAAACCGACAAAGCGCCGCCCCGGCGGCACGTCGATCTTGCCGGCCACCTGCGGGTTGCTCTTCAGGCTGGCCAGGCTGCCGAGCAGCCGGTCTTCGAACAGGTCGGCCAGGGCGACGAGCTTGACGTTGGGGTCGGCCGTCAGCGCCTCGGCGGCGGCGCCCGTGCCGCGGCCCCCGCAGCCGACCAAGCCGATCCGCAGCAGGTCGCTGCCATGGGCGTGGGCGGCGAAGGCCAGGCTTCGCGTGCCGGCCGCGGCGCCGGCGGCGCCGAGGAGCATGGTCGATGTCTTGAGGAAATCACGCCGCCCGCGGCGGCCCGCCTGCCCCGGCCCGTGCTCTTTCATGGTATATCACTTATTCTCTTACGGCTCCCAAGACCTTCCCCCGCGCCACGTGGCCATGAACATACAGGTCGCCGTCGAGCTGCTCGATCGAGGGCGATTCCAGTCGCAGGGCGGCGGAGAGCAGGTCGATGCCGCGGCCGGCCACGGGGCTCGCCGCCTCCGAACCGCCCACCAGCGTCGGGGCGATGAAGACGTGAACCTCGTCGATCGAGTCGGC
>JBEKZQ010000607.1:0-3117 GCA_049509675.1 Thermoguttaceae bacterium
TCCTTTCATTTCAATAATTGGACTTATCCCCTTTTCATTTCCCCCTTTTCATTTCGCGAACGGTTTGCACCGCTATTCCCCGCCCAGCCGGCCGGTGGGCGCTTCCAGTTTCGCCCAGAAGGGATGCTGCCGGTCGCCGCGCGCGCGGATGTCCTCCAGCATCGTCTCCAGGCTGGGCTTGATCGTGGGATCGTGGTTGTTCATGCGCCGCCCGTTGACCATGATGCTCACCCGCGACTTGAAGTCGACCATCTGCGGCGCCAACCACACGGTCACCTTGGTGGTTCCGGTGCGGACGTTGAGGTTGTTGTTGGCGGTGACCGAGCCCTTGATCGGCGCCGGCTGCGTGCCGCGCGGGGGCGGCCAGTCGGTCGGATTCACCAGCGCGCCGCTGGGCAGTCCGCCCACTTCCACCCACCAGAAGAAACTGTCCCACTGCCGCATGGTCACGCAGGAGAAATCGCGGAGGAAGAAGTCGCGTTTGAAGCGGCCCATCCAGTCGAACAGGTGCAGCGCCTCGTCGTAGAAGTGCTCGTGGCCGCGCCCCTGGTACTCGACCACCGTGGTGTTGTAGCCGTGCTTGAGATAGCGGTCCAGATCGCGGGAATTCTTCACGAACTTGTTGCCGTCCAACTCGCCGCCGACCACGTAGAACGGCACCCAGCGGGCGTTCTCCCAGTAGAAGGCGCAGTAGCGGTCGGCCTCGGCCACAATGGGAATCACGCCCGCCCAAAGATCGGGATGGGCCAGGCCCATGTCCCAGGCGGCGTCGCCGCCCATCGAATGGCCGCTCAGGAAAACGCGGTCGGTGTCGATGGCGAAGCGCCGGCAGGCGTCGCGCAGGCAGTTCAACACGGCGGCGTGCTCGTGGCCGCTGTAGTCGTATTGTTTCTGATTCTCGGCGGCCCACTCGGGCGCCAGCACGACGTAACCGTAGCGGGCGGCCTGCCCGGAGCGGCGTTTGCCCGCCCAGGCCCCCGCCCACCAATCCACCTGTTGCTCGGCCGTGTTGCCCGATCCGTGCAGGGTCACGATCAGCGGGTAGCGGCGATAGGGATTGTATTCTGGCGGCAGTTGCAGGTAGTAGGTGATGGGCAGTTCCTTGGTCGCGGCGGGGGCTTCCAGCTTGAAGTAGCCGGGCGTGTCGTCGGCGACCGTGTCGGGCAGTTCCAGCGGCGGCTTCATGGCCGCGGCCAGCGCGGCCAGCGTGGCCGGTTTGGCCGCCTCCTCGGCATTGAAGTGGCCCTTGACGGCCGCACGCTGCAGTTTGACCGGCTCCGCCAGGTATTGCTGCATCAGGTCCCGCACCCGATAGGTCGACAGCGCCAGCGGCAGCTTGTCCGTGGCGGCGTCGGCCCCCAGCAGCCAGCCGCTGATGGCCAGGGCCGCCTTGTCCTCGGCCGTCATGTTGGGAAAGTCGGCGTTTTGCAGGAAGGAGGCCATCCGCGCCAGCGTGTCGATGCCCAATTCCGCGGCGATCTCCCTGCGGGCCGACTCGACGGCCGGCCGCTGCGCCGGATCGCTGATTTGCTTCGCCAGCGCGTTGAGTTGTTCGACCACCTTCGCCCGCCGGGCTTCCAGGTCTTCATACTCGCGGATCAACTCCCGCACGGCCTGGAGGATTTCGCCCGGCACGCCTTCGGTGGGAAACTTCTTGAGCATGGCCTGGACCAGCTCGTGCTGTCCCGCCTCGCGGCGGAGCTTCAATTCGGCCAGCAGCGTCTTGGCGCTCAGGCGGCGCAGGTCCTGGATGGTGGGCTGCAACTGCTGCCGCACCTCCGTGTTCTGGGGGAAATCGGCGACGATCGCCTCCAATTCCTTCCGCGCGTCGTCGTAGCGCTCGCTCTCGATATAGAAGCGGGCGATCCTCTTGCGGTGTTCGATGTTCTTGGGATCGATCTGCTTCACGAGAATTTTGTGCAGGACGTCCGAAGGGATCGAACTGGTGGCAATCCGCATGTCCCACATGAAGTTGATCCCTTCCACCTTGGTCCACTGGGGCGTAATCTCGGTAATGCCCTGGATGATGTCCAGCGGTGCGCGGGTGGTACTAAAGGTGAAGATCCGCCGGCCATACTCGTCGAAGGGCTGGATGCGCAGGGCCGGCCCGACCGTGTGGACCATCGCGCCCGAGTGCATGGGCCGCTGCCGCACGTGGAACTTCTCCTCGAGGTGGCCGGCCACGTCCGGCTTGACCTCCTGGACCTGCCGCTTGGAGACATAGATTCGGCGCAGATCGTCGTCCAAGAAGATGATCTGCTTGATGTTGTCGCGCCCGGCGGCGACCACGGCCGGCGCGTCGCTCAGCCCCAGCACTTCGCCCAGACTTCCGCGAAGGATGCGGCCGTCTTTCATGAGCACCTCGGCGGCCCCGGCTGCGGGGCCCAAAATGCTCCACGCCGCAAGGCAGACCAACGCCCGGAGAAGGCTCGTCTTCGCGCTGCGGTTGCCGGGTCTCATGGTTCCCTCCTCTCGCGGATACCAAGCAGGCGCCACCCTTGTATGCCCATCCTTCATTGTGTCCACCGGCGGGGTCCTGTCAAGGAAGCAGCTTGACAAGACAGGGGAACTGCAAAGACGGGGTCTGGTCCGTTTTTCGGCGCTTCCGTTCTAGGCGCAAAACCGCAGAAATACGGCCCTCAGGCCGACGGCGATGTCGCGTAGCTCGCGGAGATGGAGAAGTAGCACGGCCATCCGGGCCGTCGGTCACAGGCTGGAAGCCCGTGCTACGTGTCGCTCGTTGCAACCTTGCAGTTTTCTCTTGGCAAATTTTTCACAACTTTCGCACAAAGCGCTTGACGCGCGCGCCGCATTCTGATAAGCTAGAGTGCTGTGCTACCCAATTGTCGCAAATAGCCAAAAAAAGCAGGCAGCGCGAACGCTAACTCCTGATCCGCCAACGAGTTGGGCGTCTGGGGGATCAACCAGGAGCGGGCGTTTTGCCCAGGAATGGGTCGTTTTTCGCGACGTTGTCGGTGCGGAGGTCTAGCGAACCGCGCCGGGCTTGTTGTTCTACACAAATCCATAATGATCTTGGGGGATTGCCGCGAATAGGCGACAATCGTGGGATTGGAAAGTGGCGCAGGGGGGCCTATTCAGGCAAAGGAGTGCCGACAT
>JBEKZQ010000608.1:0-3114 GCA_049509675.1 Thermoguttaceae bacterium
GGACCGTCGCCCTTGCGGGATCGGCGGTGCCTAGCACGCTCAGCGGTACGTACACTTTGACTGTGAGCGGCGCGGGGACCACCGGCAACATCCCGTTCAATGCAACGGCCGCATTCGTGCAAGGCCAATTACAGGGGCTTTTCGCCGCAGGTGCTCCTGCCATTGGCGTGGTCCTCAATGCCGCCGGATCGTATGCGATTAGCTTCGGCCAATCTGTCACTCTTTCAGCCGACCCAACATCTTTGAACAACGGCAACGTGACCGTCACGGCAACAAACTCGATCCTGGCGGAGATTAATAGTGCGATAGCCTTTGGCAAGGCAAATAACGAGAACGTCGTTTTCCAGGGCGGCATTCAGGGCCAGGGTTGGTTGGGCGGGGCAACCGCTACGGCCGCCTTGCAGGCAGCGGTTTTGGGACCCGCTTCCAACGCCCTGTTCGCGATTGCCGCCGGCAATGGGGATCTCGACACTACCAAGATTCCGGCCCTGACGATGAAGGTGGTCACAGACGTCCATAACAATGATACCTTCTATCAGATAGCCCAGGCCACCGACGCCGCCGGCAACGACATCAGCCCCGCCCCTGTCCCGCTACCAATTGCGGCCGGCGGGATACCGGCGAACGTGACGTTCTACAAGACGAATCCCGCGGACAAGACCGGCGACTATATTTACATCGGGTCGGTTCCAGGGGACGGAGAGGTTACCGAATACGTGGATTACACGGGGACCACGCCCGCGAACCCCAACCCCAGGGTCTACTTTGAATATGTCTATAGTGATGGTACGGTGGACGTGGAAAACGCCACGCTCCTGGGCGGCGGTGTGAATCAGGCTCTAAGCGGCGACAGCAACGTGATCACGGTCGGAGCCCTGGAGCATGGCGCGTACTCCGCGCCCCCCCTCTGGGCGCCGCCGTCCGCGAAAGGCGGCATTGCGGTTGTCGGTCCAAATAATACCAGTTTGGACAACGCCGCCGCTAACGGGGTCAACAAGGCATCGTATTCGAACTTCGGCCCCTCCCCCAATTACATGATGGCCCCGACCGATGCGCCGGCGGTTGCGCAGCGGTCCGCGGACTCGTTCACGGTCGTAAACCCCGCTTTCTCCGACAAGTCGCCCTATCCCTACTTTAACGGGACTTCGGCCGCCAACCCGGATATGGCGGCGATGGCATCCCTGGTCTGGAGCGCCGATCCTAATCTGACCGCCGCTCAGGTTACCACGATTCTTGAAGACACCGCCATTCATCTCGACTCCCCACTGAACGCCACCGTGAGCCCGGTGAACCGGAACGACACGTACGGCTATGGTTTGGTGGATGCGGGCGCCGCGGTGTGCCGGGCGTACGCCCTGGCCCAGAACCTTCCGCTTGCCGGTCTGTTTGCCGATAACGGCTACGACTACGCTAATAGCACGACGAAACCCCCGAGCGCCCCAGTCGGACCACTTTCCGGAGGGCCGAGCGCGACGTCCGCCACTGCGTTCATTATGGGCGGATCGTCCGGTCCGTCCTTGACAGCCTTTTCGGCCCCGGTCCTCCCCGGCTCCCCGGTGACGGTAGACGGCGGTGGATCCGGCGTCGCCGCAGCGACGCAGACAGCGGCGGGCGCCGGCACGCACTCCCTATCGGCCCACGTGCAGGCGACGGCGCAGATCACCTCTGGCCTCCGCACCGGGCAGCCGGCGGGCCGCCCGATTTTGCACCCCACCGGCGGCGGTCTTGTGGACGCCGGCTTCGACCAGGGCGCCGACGGACTGGCCGGCTGGACCGTATCGAACTCCACCCTGGTCCACGCCAATGGCCAGAACGAGGTGCTGCTCCAGGAAGGCGCCACCGACGTGGAAACGGACCTGTCCCAGGACTTCGTCGTCCCGCAGGGCATGGCGGTGCTGACGTTCAGCATCGACGCCACCACTTTCGACAGCCAGTTCCAGAACGGCGAAACCCCGGACGCCTTCGGCGTTTCCCTGCTCGACCCGGCCAGCGGCCAGTCACTCGTGCCCACCGTGGACGGCTCCACCGATTCCTACTACACCCAGGACCTGGAGAGCGGGGTCGCGCAGGGGTTGGCGGCAACCGGGGTGTCCGTGTCGGCGGGGACGACGTCCGGCACGCTTCAGGTCACGCTCGACACGTCAGCCCTCGGCGGCGACGAGGCCCGGCTGGTCTTCCGCGTGATCGCGGGCTCCGCCCCCGAGTCGCTGGCCTCGATCACGCTCCGTATCGGCCGGGCCGCGGCCACCACGGTGGCCGTCAACCCGGTGGCCCTGATCTACGGCACGGCCCTGAACGATGCCCAGCTTGGCGGCACGGCCACCGCGGTGGTCAACGGCCAGGCCGTCACCGTCGCCGGCACTTTCACCTACACCAGCGCCGCCGGCCTCATGCTCCACGCCGGCAGCGGCCAGACGGAAGCCGTGACCTTCACGCCCACTGATAGCAGCGACTACACCAGCGCCAGCATCCAGGTGACGATCAACGTCGCCCAGGCCACGTCGGTGGTAGTGGTCAACCCCGTCAGCCTCACCTACGGCACGGCCCTGGCCAACGGTCAGCTTGGCGGCACGGCCACCTGGGTGGTCAACGGCCAGCCCGTCACCGTCGCCGGCGCTTTCACCTACACCAGCGCCGTCGGCGCCGTGGTCGGCGCCGGCAGCGGGCAGACCGAGGCCGTGACCTTCACGCCCACCGACGGCACCGACTACAGCGTCCGCTACGTCAGCGGCATCCTGAACGTGTCCCCGGCGCCGCTGATCATCACGGCCGACAGCCAGTCGAAGACTTACGACGGGAAGGTGTTCACTGCGTTTACCGCCCACATCACGGGTTTTGTGAACGGCGAGAACGCAACGAGTGCCGGTGTGAGGGGTGCGGCCGGGTTTACCGGCAGCGCGGTGACGGCAGTGGGGGTGGGGAGCTACACGATCACGCCCACGGCAGGGAGCCTGGCGGCTGCCAACTACGACTTCACCAGTTTCACCGGCGCGACACTGGCGATCAGCAAGGCGCACCTGGCCGTGGCGGCGGACAACCAGTCGAAGACTTACGACGGGAAGCTGTTCACCGCGTTTACCGCCCATCTGACGGGTTTTGCGAACGGCGAGAACG
>JBEKZQ010000609.1:0-3113 GCA_049509675.1 Thermoguttaceae bacterium
GGTTCGTGGTGAGCACCGATCGCCGGCAGTACCAGGCCGACGAGGAAGTGACGCTGACGGTGGAGGCCTACAGCGCCGACTTCAACCCGCTCAAGGAGAAGGATCTGCCGGACCAGAAGCTGCAAGGCGAGCTGGTCCTTCCCGGCGAGGCGAACCGTCCCGGCAGCGTGGAACCGCTGAGCATCGCCCAAACCAAGGAAGGCCGCTTCGAAACGCGGTTCCGCGTCTTCTCCGGCGGTGAGCACCGCGTGCGGGTGACCGACCCGGTGACGAACCAGTCGGGGCAGTGCGTGTTCCAGGTGCTGGCCACGCCGGCCGAACGGCAGAAGCCCACCCGGAACGTGGACATGCAAACCACCATCGCCGCGGAAACCGGCGGCAAGAGCTTCGAGTTGACCAACGTGCAAAGCCTGCCGGAGCAGATCCGCCTGACCCGGCAGATCCAGCGGACCTACCACGTCATTCCCCTGACCAGCACCTGGCTGTGCTTTGGCACGGTGGTCGGGTTGTTGCTGGTCGAGTGGCTGTTGCGGAAGTGGGTGAACCTGTCATGAGCCGACTTGACGATCTGCATCGACGACTGTACCGTCTGCGGCGGCGGCGCCGCACGTTCCGCTGGGAGTTGGCCTATAGCGGAGTGGCCGTGGCGGCGTTGTGGGGCCTGGGCGTGGCGCTCCTGGTGGATTGGATTTTCCAAATGCCGGTCGCCCCGCGCTCCGTCCTCCTGGCGCTCTGGGCCGCCATGCTGTTGTGGGCCTTCTTCCGCTATGCGCTGCCCTGGCTCGGCACGCGCGAAGACGAGTTGGAAATCGCCCTGCTGGTCGAGGGCCAGCAGCACATCGATAGCGACCTGGTGGCCGCGCTGCAGTTCGAGTCGCCCGACGCGCCCGGCTGGGGCTCGGTCGAGTTGGAACAGGCCGTCATCGAAGGGGTGGCGGCCAAGGGCAAGATGCTGAACGTGATGCAGTCCCTCCCCCGCGCCGAGCGGCGGCGGCGCTTGGAGTTGCTCACCGTTACACTGCTGGCGTGGGTGGTGGTGGCTGCGCTGTTTCCGCAGCATCTGGCCGTGTTCTGCAACCGCTTGCTGCTGGGCGCCCGGCACTACCCCAGCCGCACGCAGATCGAGACCATCACGGTCAACGGCCAGGCGGTCGACCCCGTGGCGTTGGGTCAAATTCCGCAGGACCAGCCGTGGTGGACGGCTTTCACCGCGTGGGGGCCGGCCGTCGAGAACGCCCCGACGATCTACGTGGGCTACGGCCAGGTGGTCCGCTTCCGCGTGGCCTGCTCCGGCGCGCTGCCGGAGGACGGCAAGATCGTCCTGCACGAACCCCGTAGCGGAGCGCACGTGCGGCTCGATCTGGAACCGTTCAACGATCCGGTTGCCAGCCACGTGGCCGGGCAGGTCGTCTATATGGCCGAAGTGCCGAAACTGGTGGAAACCGTGGATTACCAGATTTATCTGGGCGACGCCTGGACCGATCCGGCCCGCGTCGAACCCAGCCGACTTCCCCTGGTCGACCTGGATTTGGAGGTCATCCCGCCCTCCTATGCCAAGCGCAACGGCGACTCGACGCTCATGCCCAAGGGCATTCGCCAGGTTTCGGTCATCGAGGGTTCGCAAGTGTTGATTCGGCTGCGTTCCGACAAGCCGCTGCGCGAGGCCACCGCCAAGCTGGACGACAAGGTCTATCCGCTCGTGCGCGAGGCGGCCGGCGACGAGGATTCGCCCGAACTATGGAAGCTCAACCCGCAAGACACCCCGCTGGACGTCGTGCTCCGGCCGGTGCGGTATGCGGTTCAGGTAGTCGATCGCGAGGCCCAGCAGTTGGAGCGTCCGCTGGAAGGAATGGTCCGCGTGCTGGCCGATCTGCCGCCGCGGATTGTCGCGCGGACCTATACGCCCCTGGTGCTCCCCACCACCGGCGAGCCGGTCATCGTCTACGGAGCGGTCGACGACCATGCCCTGGCGCGGATTTGGCTCAGTTACGAGGTGGTCCGCGGCAACGGCCGCACCGCGGCAGGACCGGAAAACGGGGAAATGGAGATCTACCGTCTTCCCTCGGGCAAGATTCCCGTAAGAATTATGGACGGCGAATATCCCTTCCGATTGCGCGACCTGAAGGAGTTCCATCTGGAGAAGGGCGACTCGGTCAAGGTCACGCTCCTTGCCATGGACTATCGCGGCAGCCGCGAGGGAAAATCGACCGCCGCCGAACCGTTGGTTTTCCAAGTGACCGACGAACTGGGGTTGAAGATGAGCCTGCAAGAGGGCGACAAGCAGACGGCCCAGCAACTGAAAACGATGATTCAACGGCAATTGGGCATCGGAGGATCGCCGTGAGTATGGTATCGACTCAATCACTATAGGAGAATCGCCATGACAACTACCCGAGGATGGATGGCGGCAATCGTGCTTTTGGCCTGTGCCGCCGTGGTCAGCGCGCAGATGCTGCCTACCGAAAGGGCGCGGCAACAGCAACAACTGCAACAACAGGTCCGCATCATGGCCCGCGACTTGGTCGGATCGGTGCTCGATCTGCAGTTGCGGCAGCTCAAAGAGAACGGACTGACGGCCGACACGTGGTACAAAGAGATCGGCGCCATGCGCGAGCATTTGGACGAGCTGATCGCGGCCGAGATGCCGCAGGTCATCGTGTTGTTGACCAAGGTCGAGACCGCCGGCAAAGCCGAGCGGCAAGCGGTGTTCGCCCAGGCCCGCGAGAAGAGCCGGGAGATCGTGATCCGGCTGCTTGTCGAGCGGCAGGCGTTGTTGCGCCGGCTGCGGATGGCCGAGATCGTGGCCCAAATCGAGCAGCTCATTCGCCTCGAGATCAGAACCCGCGATGCCACCGATGCCTTGCCGGCCCAGCCCGAAGACCGCCGCGCGGCCATGAATCTTACCGTGCTGGAGGATCAGCGCGACATTCGCGCCACCTACGGGCAGTTCAAAGAAGGATTGGCCGAGGTCAGCCGCTGGACGGGACCGTTCGGCGTGGAGGCCGGCGAGGATCTGAAACTGCTGGCCACCAGCGGCGTCGATCAAGAAGTGGTTTCCGCGGAGAGCCGGCTGCGGGCGGCCCAGTTCGTCGACGCGGTGCAGAGCCAGCAGG
>JBEKZQ010000061.1:0-17852 GCA_049509675.1 Thermoguttaceae bacterium
GTACAGGTCCAGGGGGGCGGGCAGGGCCTGCCCGAACCGCTTCGCATCGAACAACTGGATCAGGGCGGGCAGGATGGTCATGGCCGCCAGCCAGCAGAGCAGGATGCCGCCGCCGGCGATGACGCCCAGTTGCGCCACGCCTTTGAAATCGGTGAAGCCGGCCATGAAGAAGGAGCAGGCCGCGGTCGAGGCGCTGATGGTAATGCTGGGGCCCACGCTGGCCGCGGTCCGCAGCAGGGCCTCCCGGGTAGAGCCCGACGTCTCGCAAAGCTGCAAGTATCGCGCCACGTAATAGATGCCGTAGTTGATGCCCAACCCCATCAAGATCGAGCCGAAGGCAATGCTCAAGATATTCAAGTAACCCACGACCAGGGCCGTATAGCCGACGGTCCAGATCGTTCCCAGCAGCAAGACGGCGGTGGCCATGAGCGAATGTCGCAGGCAGCCGAAGCCGACCAAGAGGACCACGAAGATGCTGCCCAAGGAAAGGCAGGTCAGCACCGACATCGACGATTCGCTCACGCGCATCTCGTCGTTTTCCATGATGGGCAGCCCGGTCAGGCCGATTTTCACGTGCGGATACTGGAACTTGGCCAGATCGATGATTTTGCGGAGGGAATCGACCGCATCGGTGTTTTGGGCGAAACTGCCTTCGTCTTTCTGGGAGAAGCGGAGCAGCACGAAGCCCAGCCGGCCGTTGTTGGCCAACAGGTATCGTGATCCGAGTTCGTCCAGGGCGGCGGGCGGCGTCATTTCCGGCCAGGGCGATTGGTAGGGACCGCGCCCGCTCAAGGCGCGGGCAAATCCTTCCAGGAATTTGGCCGGCATTTCCCGGGCGGCGGGAGGCACGTGGGCGGCCGACCCGCCCGCCGCGCCGACGCCGGCCAGGGAACCCATCAGCCTGGTCATGCTCAACTGCGACCAGTCGCCGCGCAGGACCGGTTCCATCGGACCGAGAAAGCCATCGATGGCCAGCAGGTCGCCCAGCGGCAGATAGTGCAACCCCTTGGAGCGGATGCGCGTCAAGTCGGTCTTATCGAGAACAGCATGAAACAGCCGTGGCTCGCGGGCCACGGCCGCCCCGATTTCGTCCAGGGCCGGCACGACGGCCTCCTGGCTAGGGCCCTCGACCACGACCACCACGTCTTCCTCGTCGCCGAATTCATCGGCGTATTCCATCCAGCGGCGATTGTATTCAGCACTGGGATTCAGGACATCGGCACGATTGGTATGGAATTTCAGCCGTACCTGAGCCACCGCGATGGCGGCCACGGCCGCCGTCACGCCCAGCACGAGCGTGGCCAGTGGAAACCACGTCACCAGCCGGGCGACGTGAACCAATGGTCGCGACAATAGAGAGGGTTCCGTCCGCGGCTTCCCTTCCGCTGACATAGGATCACTTCCGAGTCGTGGAGCGAGCCCGAGTCGCCGTCGTCCGATTGCGGGCAAGGACGGGGCGCTGGGTGATTATCGTGCAAACGGTTTGTAATGACCCGATCCGTTCCCTACTGCCGCGGTTGGGATCATTTCCAACCGTGCAACGTATAAGAACTTCTAAAGCGACAATGAATCGTGCGATGTGGCGGGGATTCTAATACTTGGGGCCCTGCGCCGCAAGAGGGGAAACGTGGTCATTTTGCCGACGTAACCGCTTGGGAAGCAAGGCATTTCACAAGGTCGCCGCTCTTGGAGGGGGTGTCCGTCGGGCGGTTTGCGCGACTTCAGCGCAGGTTCAATAGTGACGTTGACCGGTGGCCTTGGCGGGGTGTTCCCTCCGGACGGCGGTTAGGATCGGCAAAACGAAAGGTGGGGGACTGTCCCAATTCGGGCACCAAGCTTGGCTTGGTCGCGACGAAAATGGGACCGGGTACCCTCTGGGTGCCTTCGGAAGTGCGACAGTTATTCCTTCGCCGGTCCTTGCATCTGCTGTGGGCCGATTTTGGCTTTGAGTTCCTCCAGCAGCCGCAGGCCCTGGCCGATCTCGGCCTTCTGCCGCTCGGGCTCCTGCGAGATCTCGCGCTCGATCGTCAACGGGCCGTCGTAGCCCACCGCGGCCAGGGTGCGCAGGAACCGCTCCATGCCCACGTCGCCCTCGCCCAGGGGCACTTCGCTGCCCCACTCTTCGCCGGGGCGGGCCGCCCAGCGGGCGTCCTTGCAATGCACGCTCCGCACGAACGACCCCACTTTGGACAGGGCTTCGATTGGATCGCCGGATCCGTACATGATCATATTCGCCGGGTCGAAATTCACGAAGAGATTGTCGCACTCGGCGTCGGTCAGGAATCGCAGCAGTGCATCGGCCGATTCCTGGCCGGTTTCCAGATGCACCCGCTGCTGCTGCCGGCGGCAGTGGTCGCACAGGTCCCGGGTCACGGCCAGCACTTCGCGGTAGAGCGGATCGGCCGGATCGTGGGGCACGAACCCCAGGTGCAGCCCGACCGCATCCACGCCCAGCAGGCGGGCGAAATCGGCAATCTCCTTCATTTCCCGAGTCCGCGCCGCGCGGGTTGCGGGCGGGACCAGGCCGACGGTCTGCGCCACGGTGGGGATGTCGGCATAACTCTCGCCTTCGAATCCGCCGAACACCACGGTGATGCGGATCCCCAAGGCTTCCAGTTGCGCCAGGAACGCGCGGGCCCGCTCGGGCGTGCGGCTGGCCTTGTGCGGGGCGTGCAGTTGGATCGTGGGAACGCCCAGGTCGCGGGCCACTTCCAGGCGGACGCCCAGACCGGCGTCGATGCTGGCAAAAACTCCCAACGGCCAGTCGTGCATGGCTCGATCCTCGCTGTGAGTTATCTGGAATCTGAAATCTCAGATTTGAAATCTCAGATTTGAAATCTGGTGTCCGGTCCCCTCACCCCGGCCCTCTCCCATCGTGCCGATGCGGCACGCGGGAGAGGGGGACTGATCGGCTTTCCGCTACGCCTTGTATCGGCTGGTGTCCGGCTTGACCTTCTCCGGCGTCTCGTCGCGGTCCGTGTCGAACCACTCCTCTTGGAAGTCGATCCGCGCGCCTTCCCTGGCTGCCATGTTGGCCGTCAAGGCGATCACGGCATCCTTCAGGGCCACTTTGGGATGGCAACGGGGCTGGTTCTCGGGGGCCGGATTACGAATGCACCAGGCCCAATGCTCCAACTCCTCGGCGTAGCCGCGTTCCGCTTCGAGCATTGCCATCTGGCCGACGGCCGCCGATTCCTCGTCGCCGCTTTCGGACAGGTCGAGCACGGTCTTGTTGCCGCTCTTGACCACGCGGGTCTTGCTCGCGGTGACATCCCGCTTGTAGAGCAACACCTCTTGCTCGCGCTCCAGGATCAGCGTGCCGTCGGTGCCGAAGACCGTCTCGCCGTAGCCGCCGAAACCGTTGCCGTTGATGGAGGCATATTGCACGCCGATGCGCTTATTGACCGCTTGCGGGTCCTTGGCGTCGTAGCCCGGCGCGGGGAACTCGAAGACGCAGTACACGTGGTCCTCGATGTCGCGGTCGGGCGGGAACAGCGGGCGGTTGGCGGCCGCGGAAACACTCAAGGGATGCTGCATCTTGCCGCCGTGCATGGCGGCGATGAAGATGCTGGCCGCATCGAGCTGGTGAGAGCCCAACTCCGCCATCAGCCCCGCTCCCGTGCGATCCCACAGACGCCAGCGGATCAACTCCTCGATGGCCGGGCGGTCGTAAACCACGTTGCCCGCCGCATCCTTCACCTGCCGGTGCTCGTAGGCGAACTTCTCCGCCCGGACGTGCTTGTCGTCGATCTGGGCTTCTTTCTGGGCAATCAAGCGGTCCAACTTCTTGATCTGATCGCCGAGGGTTTTGACCTCCGCGGCGGCGTGTTTGTCGTCCTTCTCGGCCGCGGCCTTGGCTGCGTCCAACTCTTTCTGGCACGCGCCCCGCTTCTTCTGCCAATCCTTCAGTTCGTCGGCCAGCTTGTTCGCCGCCGGATCCTCTTTGATGTTCTTCACTCCGGGCGGCAGCGGCATCTGCCAACTGTCGTTGCCGGGCAGGTTGCCGCGATGCCATTGGGCGCGGATGTAGTGCAGGTTGCCCAGAACTCCCTTCTGGATCAGCTCCACGGCGTTGTTGTAGAGGATGCTGTAGTGCCGCTGGTGGCCGACCGCCAGGTAGAGCTTGGTCTGGGCGGCCACGCGGGCCATCTCCTTGCACTCGTGGACGGTGTGGCCCATCAGCTTCTCGGTAATCACGTGCAGCCCGGCCTGCATGGCGGCCACGGCCACCGGCGCGTGCAGGTGCAACGGCAGGGCGATGATCACCGCTTCGAGCTTGTCCTCCCTGGCTTTGCCGATCAGCTCTTCGTAGCCCGCGTAGACCTTCACGTTGTTGCGGGCCGCCTCCTCGGTGGTCCACTCCTTGTAGATGCCCAGGAGCCCCGGCCGGGCCTTGAGCTGGCTTTCCGAATAGCAGTCGCCGTGGAAGGCGCGGAAGACGTTATAGGGGCGGATGTCGGCAATGGCGCGGACCTGGATGAACTCGGGATTCAGGGCGCCGATGAGCACGCCGCCCTCGTCGCCGGTGCCGATCACGCCCACGCGGACCGGCTCCTTCACCGACTTCTCATAGCCGAAGTAGTACGAGCCCAGGCCCTTGCGGGAGGCGAGGCCCTGGCGCACCGACTTCAGCAGGAACTCGCGCCGCACCGGCTTGCTGCCGATGGCCGCAGCGAAGTTCGTCTTGCCGACTTCCCTATCTTCGGGACTCAGATTCATTGCGTCGCTCTCCTATTCTCACGCCTGATATCGCGTCAGGTCGGGCTTGACGTCTTCCGGGGTGTCGTCGCTGTCGATGTCGAACCACTCTTCCTTGAACTCGATGCGTTTGCCCTGCCGGGCCGCCATGTTCGTGACCAGGGCGATCACCGCGTCGCCCAAGGCCACCTCGGGACGGCAGCGGGGCTGATTCTGCGGGGCCGGATGGCGGATGCACCAGGCCCAGTGCTCCAACTCCTCGGCGTAGCCTTTGCTGACCGGGGCTTCCTTGCCGGACGAGGACGCGGCCGACGGATGCGCCGCGCCGCTGGCCTGGGTATCCATCGTGGGGCCGCCCGCGCCGCCGGAAACCTTGATCGTGCTTGCGGCCGCGGGACCCTTGAAGAGCATCACCTCCTGCTCCCGTTCCAGGATCAGGGTGCCCTTGGTGCCGTAGACGATCTCGCCATAACCGCCGAAACCGTTGCCGTTGATCGAGGCGTATTGCACGGCAATCTTCTTCCGCCGCGCGAAGTCGTCCTTGGCATCGTACTCCGGGGTGGGGAACTCGATCACGCAGTACACATGGTCTTCCACGTCGCGGTCGGCGGGGAAGATGGGCCGGTTCGCGGCCGCCACCACGTTGAGCGGATGCGGATGCTGCGTCTTGCTGCCCTTCATCGCCGAGACGAAGATGCTCGAGGCGTCCAACTGGTGGCTTCCCAACTCGGCCATCAGGCCCGCCCCGGTACGGTCCCACAGCCGCCAGCGGATCAACTCCTCGATGGCCGGACGGTCGTAGATCACCTTGCCCGAGGCATCCTTGATCACCTTCCGCTCGTAGCCCAACAGTTCGGCCTTGGTCTTGCCGCTCTCGTCCTTCTTGTGCAGGATCTCATCCTCGATCTGCGCCTTCACCTGGGCGATCTGCTTTTCCAGGCGATCGATGGCCGAGCCGCTGGCCTTGGCCAATTCCTTCTCGCAGGCTTCCAGTTCTTTGCTGAGCTTGTTCGTCTTGGGGTCGTTGTTCTCATCCTTGACCCCCGGGGGCAAGGGCTGCTGCCAACTGTCTTTGCCGGGCAGATTGCCGCGATGCCACTGGGCACGGATGTAGTGCAGTTCTCCCAGGATGCCGCGCTGGATGGTGTCCATGGCATTGGCATAAAGGATGTTGTAATGCCGCTGATGGCCGGTGGCGAGGTACCGCTTGGTTTCCTGGGCGGTGCGGGCCATTTCCTTGCACTCGTGGACGGTATGTCCCATGAGCTTTTCGGTGATGACGTGCAGTCCGGCCCGCATGGCGGCCACCGCCGCCGGGGCGTGCAAGTGCAGCGGCAGGGCGATGATCACCGCCTCCAGTCCGTCCCGCTTGGCATTGGCCAACAACTCCTCGTACGATCCCTTGTAGACGCTCACGTGCCGCAGGGCCTCGGCCTCGCTTTTCCAATGGTAGACCGAGATCAGCCCGGGCCGGAGGGGTTGCCCCACTTCGCCGTGGAAGGCGCGGAAGCGGTTGTAGGGGCGGATATCGCAGATCGCCTTGACTTCCAGGAACTCGGGATTGATGGCGCCCAGTAGTATGTTCCCCTCGTCGCCCGTGCCGATCACGCCCACGCGGACCGGCGAGCCCAGGGCCTTTTCGTAGCCGAAGTAGAAGGCGCCCAGCCCGCCGCCGGCCACGACGCCCGTCGCTACTCCCGCCTTGAGGAAGTTGCGCCGCGAGACCTCGGCGTCGAAACAGGCCTTGCCGGCAGCCCTCTGGTCCGGATTCAAATTCATCATCGCCGTGATCCTTGCTTGTTCACTGGAGTTCGTACAAATTGCGCGTTCGATGTCCCCTCTCCCTCTGGGAGAGGGTTAGGGTGAGGGCTGTGGCCCACAGGAAAATCGGTGGGACTCGTAAACCTCGTCCCACCCTACATCTTGCGTTCGCCATCGGGCAGAATCGAAAAATTCACGGCCTCTCACTTCTTCTCCTCCGTTTGCGTTTTCCAACGGCAGCAGCAAGCGCCGAACAGACGATGGAGGAAGTAGTCCAATCCGCCCCAACGTCCCGCGGCCACGGTGGCCAGGAAGAACAACGCCACCATTTCCACGAAATCCTTGTTCACCAGCAGGGCATGGCCCAACTGCGGCGGATCCGGCGGGATGACGCCGGGGAACGAGGGCTGACTCATCACCACGAAGGCCATGAAGATGCCGCCGCCCAGGGCGGCCAACCGCGTGCAGAAGCCCAGCATCAGGCAGATGCCGATCGCCGTCAGACCGTAGGTGATGGCAAAGGAAATCTGCTCGTTCCGCGTCCAGCGGAACGGATTCCAGCCGGCCGCCAACGGATCGGGGCCGCTGCGCTGCTTGTCGTCCAACAGCTTGCGGAGGTCGCTCTTGTAGGCCGTCTCGTGGGCGTCCAACTCGGCGAGCCAGACCTTCGCTTCGCCGCGAAGCTTTTGCATGGTTTCGCGATCGCGTTTCTTCTGGAAATCGGTGTTGGGATTCGCCTTCTTACTCTCGTCGAACCGCTCCAGCGCCGCCAAATAGGCCTGGATGTCGGCCATGTTCTCGGTTAGATACTTTTCCGCGTCGGCCAGATGCTTGTCATAGACCTTCTTGGCGTCGTCGCTCAAATCGCCGTAGCGGGCGACGAACCGCTGGCGGAAGGCGTCCCAATGCCCGGCCAGGACGTCGTCCTTGGCCGCCTCCTTGCCGTGCGAATCCTTTTCCAGCCGCACTTCCGTCCCCAGCCGCCGCCGACCGTCGATGTCGTCGACCATGGCACGGAACATGGGCGCCAACGGCCCCCGGGCCCCGCTCAGGAACATGTCGGCCTCGACGGCGAACTCGTCCGGGTGTTCGATCTTCCACACTCCCTCGTAAAGGAAGTGCCAACCCAAAGCCAGCCGCAGTGCAATCAACAACAACACACTGGCCACGCCGATCTGATATTTGCAGGTATTCAGGGGAAACCTCCTTGGCCTCGGGCACGCTCGTGATGGATGGATGTCGGGGGGCTTGTGCGGCGGGGGCGCGCCGGCAGTTGCCGGCACGAATCTTGCGCGCCGCACATCAGGTGGGAAATCCGCCGGTTCTTCCTACGCAGCCGATTCTAACCTGTCTTGAACCGGTTTGCCAGAGGGCGGCAAATTTTTCGTAACGGCTACGGGGCGTGGACCGCGTGCAGGGCATCGGCGGCGGCGGCCTGGACGGCCGGATCGCTGTCGTTGACCGCCTCGACCAGGGCTGCCTCGGCGGAGCGGGCCTCGGCGCCCAGCCGGCCCAAGGCCCGCGCGGCGGCGCGACGCACGACGGCACTGGGGTGCTTCAAGGCCGGGGTCAAGGCGGACACGCCCGGAGAGCCCATCCAGCCCAAGGCCTCGACCGCCTCGCGGCAGACTTCCACCTGACGGCCGGCCAAAACCTTCTTCAACGCAGGCAGTGCGGCCGGGCCGATCTGGCCCAGCGACCGGGCGGCCGCGCGGCGGACATCGGCGTCGCTATTGGCCAGCGCCTCGACCAACGCGGGAGTCACCTCCTCCGCATCGGCCCCCAAGCTGCCCAGCACAACGGCCGTCTGATAGGGCAGCGGATCGCGGCCCTGCCGCAGCATGGCCAACAGCGCCGGCAAGGCCTTCGGATGCCGTTGGATCTTCCAGAGCGCCACGGCCACGTTCAGACGCACCATGGGGTCTTCGTCGCGGGCCGTCTTGAGCAACTCATCGACCGCCCCCCTTGCCGCCGGGCCGAAATTGCCCAACGCCTCGGCGGCGTTGCGGCGGACCGAATCGTGCTTGGAAGCGAGCATCTCGATCAGTTGCGGTATGGCTGGCTCCGCGGCGGGGCCGATCCGCCCCAGCGCCCAGGCCAGGGTGCCGCGGACGTACTCCTGCTCGGCCCGATTGGCCAGGGCTTTCTGCAAGGGCCCGACGGCCGTAGCGGCTTGCGGGCCAAGTTGCCCCAGGGCATAGGCGGCATAATAACGAACGCGGATGTCCGGATCGGTCAACTGGGACGCCAACTGCGCGGCGGTCGCTCCGCGATCGTCCTGCGCTTGGACCGGCGCGGCGGCCAGCGCCAATAGTAGTCCCGACACTAGCCCGAAGCGCAAGCAAGGGACCGGCAGTACGGACCCTCGCTTGCGCAAGCGTGCCACGGTTGGCTTGCCCAACCGTGCTTCCGCACTGCTGGGCGAGCCAGCAGCGGCACCCCATTGGAAAACAAGGAGATTCATGCCTACCGCTGTTTCTGGACCACTTGCTCTAGATCGTTACCCTCGTCCGCGGCGGGGGGTGATTGGCGCAATGCCGCCGCCGCCGGCCGGCGCGATGCGCTCCTCGCTGTCTGCATTGCCCGACGCTTTGCCGGCGGCGCCGGGCCTTGCGCCCCTCGTGGCCGATTGCCCCGCCGCTTGGCTGCCGTGGAACAAAGTCACGTCATGCTGCTGGCCGACATCCACAAAAACGCGGAAGTGGATCTTTCCGGTCTTGAGCAGATCGCCGTAAGCCGCCGTGAGGGCCTTGATCTTTTCGGGCACCTTCTTGATGACGTCGATTTCCTTCTGCGTTTCCGCCTTCATTTGGCCCTGGAGGCGAGAGAGCTTGGCCTCATACATTTTCCGCTGAGCGGCGGCCGTGGCAACGAACTGGGTGATGCCGCCCTCACTGAAGGGGATCAGGATTTTGCCCACCTGGCTTTGCATCTCGTCCGACATATCGCAGAATTGCGTCATCTTGACGATGATCGCATTGCGCTGGCGCTCCATTTTCACGTACAACTCGACGTTGGGCGTCCCCTGCTTGCTCAGCAGGATGCACAACTGTTCTTTGATCCCGATCGAGTTGGACTGGCCGCCCGCGTCCAACTTGTCTTCCAGGCCGGCCTCGGCGTGGGACTTGCTCTTGCCCGGCCGGGCCTTGGGCGACTTGGCGGCCGGCTTGCTGGTGTCATGCAGGACGCCGATCTGGCGCGGCGGGAAGGCCCCTTCAAAATCCTTGTCCGTGATTTCCAGCCGAAGCAGGGTCGGATCGGGGAGCGATTTTACCGGCAAGGACACCGCGCAACTGCCGTGGTCGAAATCG
This sequence comes from Thermoguttaceae bacterium, assembly GCA_049509675.1. GTDB lineage: Bacteria > Planctomycetota > Planctomycetia > Pirellulales > Thermoguttaceae > JBEKZQ01. Next base: position 9,771 of record JBEKZQ010000061.1, read on the forward strand.
ATCGCCAGCGCCTGCACGGCCTGCGCGGCCCGCAGCGGCACGAAGCGATCTTCGCCGCCCGCCGAAACCAGCAATCCGCAACTCCGCAACAAGTCGGGTTTCAACGATTGGGTCGCTTCGTCGGACCAATGCCACAGAAGCTGCTGCTCCGGACTGAGCGACAGTTGTGCGATCTCGGCCGGCTCGTTCTTGCCTTTCGCCGCCTTGACGCTCCAGGTGCGTGCGCCGGCCTCGCCGGCCGGCTCGAGCTGGAAGTGGGGGCTGGTCTTGCCGAAGATGTCGCCGCCCAGCAGCTTGATGTCCAGCTTGGCGTCCTTCTCCAGGTGGATGGGCCCAAAAGAAACCGATTCCTTGCCCAACGGCGGCAACTCGACCGAGCCGGCCAGGCTGGAGAGCGGCTTGGGCGCATTCTTCTTCTTCTGCTCCTCTTGCTTCTTCCGCTCGGCCTCGTCCTGCTCCTTCTTCTTCCGCTCGGCTTCCTCCTTTTCCTTCTGCAGGCGGGCGGCCTCCTCTTTCTTCTTTCGCTCCTCCTCTTCTTGCTGTTTTCGCTGCTCCTCCTCTTTTTTCTTTCGCTCCTCTTCTTTCTTCTTCAGATCTTCCTGCGACTTGGCATCCGGCGTCGGCTTGGCAGGAGGCTCCTTTTTCGGCGGCTCCTTGGGCTCGGGCGTTTTCTCGCCCACCGGCTCCGGTTGCGGTTGCGGCTCGTGCTTGCCAGCAGACTCCCCGGCGTCCGTCTGCTTTTGGGGTTCGTTCGACTTGGCGACTTGCGCCGGCGGCGCATACGGTGCGTGGCTGCTGCTGAAGGCCCAGAAGACAAGCCCGCCGACGACCGCCAGCAAGGTCAAAGCCATGCCGGCCGCGAGGGCCGCGACGGCGATGAGCCTTTTGGGCGACGCGCGGAGCCAGGCGATGGCCCGACTCCCCAGCGCCACGAGGGCGGCGCCGGCCGCTGGCGCGGTCTTGGCCGGCGGGGCCTTCTCGGACTGTTCCGCGCCCTTTACGGCGGCGCCGGCCGCGGCGGCCGTACTCGTGGGCAGGGCGCTCCACCACTGCTCGCTCTGCAAATCGATGTTGGGCACGCTGTCTTCCTGAGCAACGGTCCCCAGTGGAACGGCCGCTTGCGGAGGCGGCTGCCAGGGCGCCAGGGCAGCGCCCACCTCCTCGGCCGATTGATACCGATCGGCCGCATTCTTGGCCATCATCTTCAGGCAGATCGCCGCCAACTCCGGCGGCGTGTCGGGCCGCTGCTGGCAGATGCCATCAGGCTCGGCGGTACGATGCTTGGCGATCCGCTCGGCGGCCGTCGCTCCGGAGAAGGGCGCATGGCCCGTCAGCAGAAAATACAACGTACAGCCCAAGGAATAGATGTCGGTGCGCTGGTCCAATTCCGCGCCCTCGATGGTCTGCTCGGGGGCCAGGTAATCGACCGCTTCCATCTCCTTCTCGCCGCTCGGTTCGGACGCATCGGCCGAGCGACCGGCCAAGCGGGCAATGCCCAGGTCGAGGATCTTCACCACGCCCTGGCTATTGACGAGGATGGCCGACGGCTTCAGGCCGCAGTGCAACATTTTTCGGGCATGGGCGTGGCCCAGGCCGGCGGCGGCCTGACGGATATAGTCGGCGGCGCGGTCGAAGGGCAGTGCCCCCTCGCTTTCCACCATGCGTTGCAGGTCCAGGCCGTCGATATACTCCATCACGATGTAATAGCGATCGCCTTCGTTGTCGACGCTATAGGCCTGTACGATGTTGGGATGGTCCAGGGCGGCGATGGCCCGGGCTTCGGCCAGGAAGCGTTGCAAGAGCGCCGGATCCTGACCAATCTCGCGGGACACGATCTTCAGCGCCACGCGGCGATTCATGGTCACGTGCTCGGCCAGAAAAACGCTCCGCATGCCGCCCCGGCCCAGCAGTTGGATGAGCTTGTACTTGCCCACGAACAGCCGCGTTCGCCCGGCCAGCAACTGGCCCGCCTGCCAGCGCGTGATCAGGCCTTCCCGCGCAATGAGGCGGGCGAAATTGGTCGGATCGCCGGCCTGCGGCGCGAGCTCCCGGGCGCGGGCCAACTGCTCGGCCGTGAGCAGTCCGCTCCGATCGAGCAGTGCCAGGAATTCTTCCACCGAATTGACGGACATGGCTTTTCCCACACCGCGTCTTAGGATCTGGCGAGGAATAACTTCCGCATTTGGTCGTAAGACGGATTGCTAATCCGTCGCCGAACCGTGGACGGATTAACAATCCGTCCTACGGGATTCCGCCAAGCTGTTCTTCGCCAAATCCTTAGCGGTTTCTCATCCTCGGACAGGCTCTTAGTTTAACCGCTGAGCAGCAAAAAGCAAAGTAACCGTTCACGGGCGACTGTTCACGGGCGACTGTCCCGATTTTCGCCTGCCATACAGCCCTGCGGAACTGTATAACCATTCATACAGGCGTATGAATCTTCATCTGCGCTTGCGCCCCCGCCGCGTTTTGCCCGGCAGGGCATGAAAGCGAAAGTCGGCACGCGCCGGCCAATAATCAGCAGTCGATTCAATTCGCAGTCCCGCAATGACTTGCGCGGCTGCGCTCGGCAAGTTTCCACGGGCGAAATCCAGACCTTTTGCCCCCAGCGCAGCCATTGGTACGCCAGTTGCCTTACAACGAGTCGACTGTCCGGGGGAGCGATCGGTTGCGACTGTACCCGAGCCGTGCGGACGGCTACGCACCGCGCTTGCCCGAATCTTTTTGAAAAGGAAACAAGGTATGGCCGACGATCGCACGTTGCTGGTAGTCGACGACGAGGAAGTCGTGTGCCTGGCATGTCGGCGGATATTCTCGCGGCAAGGCTTTCAGGTCGAGGCCCGCACCGATGCCCGGCAAGGCCTGGCACTGGCCACTGACAAGGACTACACGATCATTTTGTTGGACATCAAGATGCCCAACATGAACGGGATCGAGTTCCTCGAGCGACTGCGGGAGAAGAAGCCCGACGTGCCGGTGCTCATCATCACCGGCTATCCGAGCATTCCCAACGCGGCCGCCGCCATGCGATTGGGGGCTTGCGACTACGTGACCAAACCGTTCACTTCCGAAGAGATCACCTGGGCCGTGCAGCGCGTGTTAAGCATGCAGCAGATCCTCAGCGGTGCGAGCGAAGCGACCGACGGCGAGGGCGAGCCGCTGGCCGCCCTGGGAAGCGAAGAGACGCTGTTCTGGGACGAGGCCTGGGTGCAGCTTGCCGTGGACGGCTCGGCCTCCGTGGGAGCGGTTCTGCCCGGCCTCCGCGGGGCTTCGATCACCGGCATCCGGCTGCCGCGGATCGGTGAAGTGGTGTACCAGGGTCTGCCTCTGGCCGGGGTGACCGTGGCGAACAAGCCGCCGGTGCTGATCCCCTCGCCCATTTCGGGCGTTATCGCAGGGGTCAACGAGTTGGTATCGCAGCGTCCGCGGCTGCTGGCCAGCGATCCGTGCGGCGAGGGTTGGATCGCTTGCGTCTGTTCGACGCGGCACGAGGAGATGGCCAACTGCAAGCCGCGGCGGCTCCTACTGGTCAACGCGGACCGTTGTTCCGCCGAGCAGCAGTGCCAGAAACTGACGGCATTGGGGTGCCAGGTGCAGTCGATCGCCGGCCGCAGCGAATTGCTCGCGGCGGTGGCCGAGAACGCCGACCGCGTGATCTTCGTGGATGCGGCCTCCTTGGGCGACGAAGGCCCGGCGCTGGTCGAGCGGCTCAACCGCGAGGCCCCCCATGCGCGCGTCGTGGTGCTCGGCTCGGCCGGCGGGGTGGGCGAGGCCGCCTATCGCAAGCATAAGATATTCTATTACGCCGTCGAGCCCTTCGCCGACAACGAAATCGCCGACATCCTGGTGGGCGTATTCCAAGGCCGCGAGAACCAGCCGGCCAGGAGCGAGCGGCAGAAAGGCCCTTCCGAACCGATCAGCAACATCTCGATCACCAACCGCAACCTGCACAAGGTGCAATTGCTCTCCGCCCCCGGGCTGCTGTGGGGCAACGAAGGGCTCGGCCAGCGGATCGGCCAGAAACTCCTGGCGCAAATGTTCCCGGTCGTGGTCACGCCTGGCGAGACCCCGCTCACGCCCGCCAACATCCTCAAGGCGGCCGGGACCTGCGATCGGGTCATGGTGCTCCTGGCCCGCGACAGCGGCCTGTTGCCCGGCGGACTCGCCCGCGACACCAAACCCGAGTTCGACGTCGAGCCGGGCGAAGCGACCAGCCGGGTGACGATGCTCTCGGTCGAGCCGGACGCCCTGGGGGGGTTCGCCTGCCTGGACGCCCGCACCATTGCCGCCCTGGCCGACCATATCGTGTGGGACATGGCCTCCTACTAGTGGTCTGTCCAACTTGAGTTTACGGGTGCCACGGTTGGCTTGTCCAACCGTGTTTCCAGCACTGCTGGGCAAGCCGGGCGCCGACCGGAGGTTGGTCGTGGCACCCAACCGGTAATGTCGAAATGGACAGACCACTAGATCATGAAAATCCTGGTCGCCGACGACGAGAAGATCAAGCGGGTGACGCTGGCCGAGGACCTCGCCGCCCAGGGCCACGAGGTGGTCACTGCCGCCGACGGCGCGGAGGCCCTGGAAAAACTCCGCATCGACCGCTTCGACGTCGTCGTGACCGACTTGAAAATGCCCAAGCTCGACGGCATCGAGCTCCTCAAGCGCATCAAGCAGGACCACCTCGCCGACGCCGAAGTGATCATCATGACCGCCTACGGCAGCATCCCCCTGGCGGTCGAGGCCGGAAAACTGGGGGCCTTCGATTTCCTCGTCAAGCCGTTCCGTAACGAGGACATTTTTCGGCTGCTGACGCGCATCGAATTGGCGCGGCGGGCCACGGAAAAGCCCGAGCCCGAGCCGGTGGAAACCACCATCGGCAACATCGACCAGGCGGTGATCGGCCAGTCGGCCGCCATCCGCCGCGTCCGCCGGCTGATCGAGATCTGCACCCGCTCCGACGCCAACGTGTTGCTGTGCGGCGAAACGGGGGCGGGAAAGGACCTCATTGCCTCGACCATCCATCGCAATTCCCAGCACCGCGCCTATCCCTTCGTGAAAGTCGGCTGCAACCTCTTCCCCATCCAACTGATCGAAAGCGAACTGTACGGCCACGAGCGCGGCGCCTTCACCGGGGCCGAACAGCGCCGCATGGGCCGCTTCGAACTGGCCGAGGGCGGCACGCTCTACCTCGACGACGTCGACGATATTCCCCTGGAACAGCAGGCCAAGCTGCTGCGGGCGATCGAGGAGAAGGTGTTCGAGCGGGTGGGCGGCACCACGCCCATCCGCGCCAGGGTGCGGATCATCGCTTCGACCAAGCGGAACCTCCTGGAGAAGATCGCCGTCGGCACGTTCCGCCAGGACCTGTACTACCGGTTGGACGTGATGCGGGTGAACATCCCGCCGCTGCGCGAGCGGCGCGAAGACGTGCCGCTGCTGGCCGAGCACCTCCTGAAGCGGATCGCCCGCGACTGCTCGGCACGCCTCGAGCCGGTGGCCGTCGAGATCCTCCGCCGCCACGATTGGCCGGGGAACGTCCGCGAACTGCTCCACGTGTTGGAGCGGGCGTACCTGGTCGGCGGGAAGACGATCACCGAGGAGTTGCTGCGGGCGGAGTTGGAGGACGCGGCGCAGAAGCGCCCGCCCCCCGCCGGCCCCTTCCACGAGACCATCGACAAGACCGAACGGGAGTTGTTGGAAAACGCCTTGCAAGCGGCGGGCGGAAACAAGTCGGCCGCGGCCGCCACCCTGGGCATGAAACTCTCCACCTTTCGCGACAAACTGGCCAAACACAAGATTCAATGAAGAATTGACAAAGGACAGTGGACAATGAAAGATGGACCGCTTTTCCGTCCCTGCGTTACAATCAAGGGGTAGTTCGAGTAGAGGACAGCGGCTTGGGCTTGCAGCGAGATTAGCGATGGCAGACGACGTTGAACGGGAACTTTCCGGGAAGTACGGTATTGCCTCGGTGCTCGTTGTCTTGGGTGCTGGTATAATCTATTCCCTGATACGGCCGATACCACCACTGCGAGGCAGACAAGGCGTTCTCCTGCACGATCTGAGGACGATTGCAGAGAACGTGAATGCCTACCGGAGCGAACACCGCCGGTTGCCCGAACGGAAAATGGGGATAAGTGCAACTATCACGGTTTCTTTGGTCCCACGCCAATAATTGGACTTATCCCCTGCCCCCCAAAAATAAGTGAAACCAGTATTGTGTCCCCTCCCTGAAAGCCAGATTAAGCCCAGATTAAGATGATGAGTCCCGAGTGACTCGGCCGTACGGGGCGGGCAAGCGACGCAGTCCGATGAAGAAACAACCTCAGTGAAAATCGAGATTCCAAAAACGACGTTCATGGGCAAACCGATCGCGGGAGCTTACGAGCGAGTTCTCGCCGAGGAACGGAAGCGATCCGCGAACCCTATCCCAGGACAATCAACTGAAGAGGCTCGGGGAGAAAATGGCATGACCGTTGAACTGCACATGTTGCCCGTCCCGGCCGGTGACTGCTCGCTGATTGTCGACCGCTCGACTGGGAAACCGTACACGGTACTGATCGACGCTGGGCTGGCAACGAACGAGGTTGTCGCATATTTGCAGCGCATCGGTGTCTACCACTTGGATCTTGTGATTCTTTCTCACCCGGACCTCGACCACTTGCAGGGATTGCTTCAACTCGTCGAAAACTCCCTGATCTCTATCAGCCGGCTTTGGTGCTTCGATCTGGCCTTCCTTCGGGAGTTCGTGACAACAGGCAAGATTCCGCCGCCGTCCGCGAGCACTCATAAGGTTTCCTACTGGCTTCTTCTCCGCACGCTTGCCGGCCAAGACAGGATTCTCAAAACTGCCCTCGCTCGCGGTTGCGACGCATATCAAGTCTCCGAAGGGTATGCCATGAACCTCGGCAACCTCCATATCGAGGTGCTCTACCCTTGGGACGGATTCTATGATGCCCTGAGAAATCCTGCCCAAATCAAGAAACTTCTTGCCAAGAAGTGGCCGCCCGATTGGATGCCGCCAGCGTGGGCAAGAGGACGTGATCAGTGTGAGGCAAGCCCCAATGCGCAAAGAGTGAGGAGATCGGAAGAGGAAGGGTTGTTGGACAGGCTCCTGGAACGAGTGGAATTGTCAGAGCGGGAAATGGAGACACGACCTTTGGCTGGCCTTGAAGGGCAGGAAAACGGCCCCCATGATCTGGAACTCTCGGAAGACCAGATGGCGAAAGATGAGTTTCCCATCTCCATGCTGGGAACGCTCTACAACAATCTGAGCGTTGTCGTGAAAGTGGAGGTCTTGGGCGGCATTAGCCCGCCGACAATGCTTTTCCCTGGGGACCTTACAGACTGGACCTATCTTTTCGCTCGACATTTCAATGACTTGTCTGCTCATATATTCAAGTACCCACATCACGGGAGCGTCGGCCCGGGGATCAGGCGAAAGTTCATTGAACAACACTGGTTCCGTTCGCACCGTTTCTGCCCGTGTGGTCCTTGGTGCCATCCCGAGTGCTGTGATTATCACCACGAGTTATGGCTCCAGGTCGAGGAAGGTGTCCTTCACTCCAAGAACATGGCCGGCATCTTCACGCAGTTTATACGCCCGAAGCACACCCTGATGTTTCCATATCCGAGACATGGGCTGCCACGTCCCGAGCTATTCCAAGCAAATCTTGGCGTGATACACGCCAACCGCAAGGACCTCACCCCTGATAGGCTAAGAAGGCAAGACAATTTGCCCGCCGCTCACGTGCTCCAGATTGGTGCTGAGTCCCATCAGATTCAGGTGGCTTCCGAGCGGGATGATGACCGAGCGAGTTGATTCTCGCCCGATAGAGGAGTTAATATGCAAGCAAGCAACATCATCCTCCCCAAGGAACAAACGCCTGACGGCCGCACGGCGCTGGTCGATCCGTCATTGCTGATTCCCATCTTCAAATGGATGGACACCGGGAAAGGCAAAAGGGGTCAGAACTGAATGGCACTGCGCCTTGATTTGATTGGACTTACGACGACGAAGTTCAGCAGGCAAGTGAGCGCGGCGGCGCAGACGTTGAGCGGCGAAGGCAGCGCGGAGAGTTGTGC
>JBEKZQ010000610.1:0-3107 GCA_049509675.1 Thermoguttaceae bacterium
CTAGCCCGAAGCGCCAGCAAGGGAGAATTGCCGTGAATCCCTCGCTGGCGCTTCGGGCTAGTGTGCGGAATGGACCTGCGGGCGGAAGATTTCGCGCACTTTGCAGTTCTCCTGAGCCCATCGCAACGGCCCTGGACAGGCATGGCCGTAGAATGAATAATGGTCCATCCCTGATCCTTCCCACTCTCCCCCGCTTCTGCCCATGCCTGTTCGTACCCGATTTGCCCCTAGTCCGACCGGATATCTACACATCGGCGGTGTCAGGACCGCGCTGTTCTGCTGGCTCTTTGCCCGGAGCAACCACGGGCAGTTCATTCTGCGCATCGACGACACCGACCAGCAGCGGAACGTGGACGAGGCCCTGGCGCCGATCCTGCACGGCCTGCGCTGGCTGGGGATCGATTGGGACGAGGGGCCGGAGGTGGGCGGACCGCACGGGCCGTATTACCAGTCGCAGCGGTCGCACCTGTATCAGGCTGCTGTCGAGGAGCTGTTGGGCCGCGGCGCAGCCTACCATGATTACGGCACGCCGGAAGAACTGCAAGTCGAGCGCGCGGCGGCGCAGCGCGAGGGGCGGCCTTTCCTCTACAGCCGGCGTTTCATGGCCGAGACGGCGGCCGGGCGGGCCGCGTTCGAGTCGCAAGGCCGGCGGCCCGTCGTGCGGCTGAAAATGCCCCGCGCGGGCACGCTCGTGATTCCCGACCTGATCCGCGGCAACGTGGAAATCCAATGGGCGCAGGAGCAGGACCACGTGATCCAACGCACCGACGGCTCCTGCCTCTATCACCTGGCCAACGTGGTCGACGACCAGGCCTTCGCCATCACGCACGTGATCCGCGCCGAGGAACACCTCTCCAATACGGCCCGCCAGGTCTTCATCACCCAGTCGCTGGGATACCCCCTGCCGCAATATGCCCACCTGCCGTTCGTGGCCGAGCCCGGCAGCAAGAACAAGCTGAGCAAGCGGAAGCTCGACAAGTACCTCAAGAATCCCGACTTCTTGCAGTTGGTCAAACACGGCCAAAAAGTCCTTGGCGGCCTCGAGCGCGCTTCTCACAACGAGGGCGAGCCCCCCGCCCAGGAACTGAATCCGGTGATGGTCGATTTCTACGAGCGCGTGGGCTACCTGCCCGAGGCGATCATCAACTACCTGGCGCTCTTGGGCTGGTCGCTGGACGACAAGCGCGAGTTGTTCAGCCGGCAAGAGCTGATCGAGAATTTTTCGCTCGATCGGGTCAACAAGGCCCCGGCCAGCTTCGATCCCAAGAAGCTGTGGTCGTTTCAGGAACGCTACATGCAAGCGTTGGCGAGTGACAAAAAAGTCACTTCGGTGTTGCCTTTCCTGGAGCGTGCCAGCCTGGCGCCGTCGCCTGCCTCGGACGACGTGCGGGCGCGGGTGGCCCAGATCGTGCGGGCCGCCGGCGACCGCATCAAGACAGCCGGCGACATTCTCGACTATGATTTCCTGCTGCTCGGCGACGATCGGCTGGCCTACGACGCCAAGGCGTTGGCCCAATGGGTCCACAAGCCGGAGGCGCTGGCGCGGTTGCGGAAGCTGAGCGAGGGGCTGGCCGCCGCCCCGTCGTTCGACGCAGCCGCCCTGGAGCAATGGTTCCAGGAGTTCGTGCGCGCCGAAGGGATCGAGATGGGCCAGATCGTGCAGACGGTCCGCGTGGCCGTCACCGGCAAGGCGATCGGCTTTGGGCTGTTCGATACGCTGGCCATTTTGGGGCGGGATCATTCGCGCGCCCGCATCGAGCAGACGTTGCGGGAGCCTGTTGGAAATAGCCGCGACACTCGCTAGAATAGTCTCGCAAAGGAGTACTTCACATGGCCACGAGTGGTTCCGCGTCCACCGACTTTATTCGCGACATCATCAACGAGGATAACCGCACCGGCAAGCACGGCGGCCGGGTCCACACCCGCTTCCCGCCCGAGCCCAACGGCTACCTGCACATCGGGCACGCCAAGTCGATCTGCCTGAACTTCGGCATCGCGGCCGAGTATGGCGGCCAGTGCAACCTCCGCTTCGACGACACCAATCCGAGCAAGGAAGACGTCGAATACGTCGACTCGATCATGGAGGACGTCCACTGGCTGGGGTTCGATTGGCAGGAGCGGCTGTATTACGCTTCGAGCTACTTCGGACAACTTTACGATTGGGCCATTCAACTGATCCGGGCCGGCCGGGCATACGTGTGCGACCTCAACGCCGACGAGGTCCGCCAGTATCGCGGCACGCTGACCGAACCCGGCAAGAATAGCCCCTACCGCAACCGCTCGATCGAGGAGAACCTGGACCTGTTTCAACGGATGCGCGCGGGCGAGTTTGCCGACGGCTCGCGCACGCTGCGGGCGAAGATCGACATGGCCTCGCCGAACCTGAACATGCGCGACCCGGTCATGTACCGCATCCTCCGCGCCACGCACCATCGCACGGGCGACACCTGGTGCATCTATCCCACCTACGATTACACGCACGGCCAGTCCGACTCGCTGGAAGGGATCACGCACTCGATCTGCACGCTGGAGTTCGAGAACCATCGCCCGTTGTACGATTGGTACGTCGAGGCCCTGGGGATCTATCATCCGCAGCAGATCGAGTTCGCGCGGCTGAACCTGAACTACACGGTGATGAGCAAGCGGCGGCTGCTGGAGTTGGTCAAGGGCGGATACGTGGCCGGCTGGGATGATCCGCGGATGCCCACCATTTGCGGCCTGCGGCGGCGGGGATACACGCCCGAGGCCATCCGCAATTTCTGCGCCCGCATCGGCGTGGCCAAGTTCGACGGCGTGATCGACATCGCCCTGTTGGAGCATTGCCTGCGCGAGGATCTGAACAAGCGGGCCGCGCGGGTGATGGCCGTGCTCCGCCCATTGCGCGTCGTGATCGACAATTATCCCGAGGGCCGGACGGAAGAACTCGACGCGGTCAATAATCCCGAGGACCAGGCCGCCGGCACGCGCAAGGCGCCTTTTTCGCGGGTGCTGTACATCGAGCGCGACGATTTCCGCGAGGATCCGCCCAAACAATATTTTCGTCTCGCCCCGGGCCGCGAAGTGCGGCTCCGCTGGGCCTACCTGGTCACCTGCACGGGAGTCGTCAA
>JBEKZQ010000611.1:0-3106 GCA_049509675.1 Thermoguttaceae bacterium
CCCGCCGGTTGCGGCGCTTTGACGAACTTGTTCAAATGTAGTGAAGACTTTGACCCAAAAATGAACGTAAGTCCTTTACTGACAACAAACCAACCCGCGCAACAGCGTAACTTGGGTTAGGAGTTAGGGGCAACACCGTTGAATTAGTCATGAGTTTTTACTTCCAAATAGTTGTTGGATTTGCCATGAGGCTGTGTGTGCGGTGCCCGTCCCGGAGGGACGATTGATAATAGCCCAGCAGTTTACTGTTGGGACCACAGCCAGACAAGCATGTCAGGGAGTCCCGTAGGGACGATTGAAGCCCGGCAAAAGCGCTCGTTTCAGCCGTCCCTCCGGGACTGCCGCGATGTTTTCGCCGGCCGTCTACCCAGCACTGAAGTGCTGGGCTATTGCCGACCGTCAGCGTACCGTCCGCCACCGGCCCGACGGAATCGTTGCGGTAAAATATGATCTTGCCAACTTCGCCATTTTTGCCGCCCAACCTTTTCGACACGAACGGGCCGCACTGGCAAGTCCCTGGTTGAGTACGTGGTAGACGATTCCACCAGGGGCGAAGCGCGCGGTTCGCAACATCCACGTGTTTTACCTATATTGTCCAACCTTGTCAAATTTGGGATGCCGTGTCCTTTCTGTCGCCTTTGGCCGACCTTCGCAACGCATGGTGTGAGACAACCCCAGCCGTTTGGCTTGCTGCATTTGCCACTGTTCATTTTCATACGGGGGGGCAAAAGGGGGACAGGCGCGCTTACTTGACCCTTTCTGGCCCCGTTTGCTTTGAGGACGATGTCGCGAATAAGCGCGCCGGTCCCCCTGGCTTTCTGGCCCTGGCCCGCGTAGTCGAGCAGCGACACTCCGGCGTCCCGCAGCGACAATGTCGGCCATTCACCCGCCATGTCCCGAATCCTCCGTGTTGGGGCGAGAATCTGGGGGGACGCTCTTTAACTCCTCCTCCAACTGCTCGATCGTCGGCAGGCTTGGTTTCAACTCCTGCGGCAGGACCTCGGTCAGCCGGTACTTTGAGACGCCGATCGGCTTGCGGGTGTCGCGAAGCGCGTACTCCACCGTCACCTTGTCCCGGCTCTTGCAGAGGATGATCCCGATGCTCGACCGGTCATCCGCGTGCCGCAGCCGGTCGTCCACCGCCGAAAGGTAGAAGGTCATCTTGCCGGCGAACTCGGGCTTGAACTCTTCCACCTTCAGGTCGATTACGACGAAGGCGCGGAGCTTGAGGTGGTAGAAGAGCAGGTCGAGGTAGTAGTCCTTCCCCTCGACCTCCATGTGATACTGGCTGCCGACGAAGGCGAAGCCCACGCCCAGTTCCAGCATGAAATCGCGGAGGTGTTCGAGCAGGCCCCGCTCCAGTTCCCGTTCCCGGGCCTCGTCGGCCAGGGTCAGGAAGTCGAAGACGTAGGGGTCCTTGAGCGTCTGCTGGGCCAGGTCGGACTGCGGGGCGGGCAGCGTCAGCGGAAAGTTGGTGATCGCCTGACCCTCGCGTCCGAAGAGGTTCAACTCGATTTGATGCACGACGACCGCCCGGGACCAACCGTGCTGGACGGCCTTCTGGGCGTACCAGAGCCGCTGCCTCGGGTCCTTGAGCTTGGCGAGCAGTTGGAGGTTGTGGCCCCAGGGGATTTCTCCAACAACCTGTGGGAGATTATGGCCGTCCAATTCTCCAACAGGCTGTTGGAGTATTGCCACTTCCTTGGTCCAGGCGAGGTAGAAGGCACGCATGTACCAGATGTTCTGCGGCGAGAAGCCTGCCATGCCGGGGAACTCGCGTTGCAGGTCGGCGGCAAGCTGCTGGACGACGGCCCTCCCCCAACCCTCGCGGTCCTGCCGCTGGACGATCTCCCGGCCGATGTCCCAATAGAGGCGGATCAACTCGCGGCTGGCGCCCATGGCCGCCCGGACTTGGGCGTGGCGGATGCGCTGCTTGATGTCTTCCAGGAGGTCGGCATAGCCCGGCGGGAGCCCAGCGGTGGGTTGCCGGGCGTTCTCGGACGCAGGCTGCGGCAGGGTCTCGCCCTTGGATTTGGCCACCCCTGGTGGCCGAATTGCACGGCCGGGCTTGGGCGTAGGCTTCTTGGCCTTCCTTTGTCCGTCCGGTTTAGCTTTCTTTGCAGCCATTGACGATCCGTTTCTGTGAAAGGTCACCCCGGCATGTGCTCGTATCCGTACTTGGCCCTCTTCTCTGCCTCGATGAGCCAGCTCGTAAATGCCGCCATGTCCTCCTGCTTCTCAAACAGTACGGAAACCTCTTGCCATTGGAAGTGCAGGAGGACAGGTGGAGTTGTCACCGGGCATATCATCTCTGTGAGAAAATCGGCTGATCTCGTCCGTGGCGGCCGACTTGCGGAAGCCGGATACGTCGGCGTACTTGCCCGCGCCCTTCTCGCCCCGCCAGGCATGGTAGGTCTTGCCGATCCGGGCGATCTCCACTCGCACAACACGCTTCGGCATGCCGCATCCCCGGATTCACGCCGCCAAACACTCGACCAACGCCTCTCTGCGGCGCGGACGCAAAGCCCCGCCCGCAACGCGTTCCGCACCACGTCCCCCGTCAAGGATACGCTCGACGCATCGTAGTCCTTTTCTTTGTCAAAAACCTGCATTCGGGCAATCGTCAAACTTCGGCATCCTCGCGGACGCTGAATTCCAGTTTCCAGCGGCCGTCGACCGTCGCGCCCACGCACCACAACTCCAGCACGCCCAGCTCGGTAATCCGCGCGCGAAAATGCACGGGAACATAGCCCTCTTCCACGCCCTCAATGGCCGGCAGCGTGGTCTCCAGGGAATCGGTCTCCTCCAATTCGTCGGCGGTCCATGAGGCCAACACGGCGCCGGGCCGATCGTCCTTGCGTACCGACGAGCTGAAGAAGCGGAACTGGGCCGGCTCGCCCACCACCAGCCCGATCTCGTCCGAGGCGACGTCGCTCTCGGTGCCTTCCTCCATGCCGATCGGCACCACGCACAGCGCCCGCAACGGGCGCGGAGCGCCGGGCACGGCCAGGCCGGCCGTTTCGATGCCCACGTAGTAACTTCGGGCCGTTCCGCCGCGGATGCGGACGCCGCCGGCGTGTTTGACCCAGCCGTAATAGGCGGCGCC
>JBEKZQ010000612.1:0-3564 GCA_049509675.1 Thermoguttaceae bacterium
CAGGGCCAGCGCGCACTCTGCGTAATTCTGGCAAGGTGGGTAAAGTTGCGCTTTAGGGTGTAATTCGGTATAACAATGCTATCGTTGTGGTTTCTTTGAATGTGTGTAATGGAGTAGGAACGATGGCAACCGTTGTGCAATTGGATGTGAAGGAGGTCGTGCGGCATTTCAAAGAGTTGGAAGATCCGCGGTCACCGGTGAACCGGTTGCATCCGCTGGAGAGTGTTGTTGTCATAGCGATCATGGCCGTGCTTGCCGGAGCCAATGGACCAACGGCCATCGCCACGTGGGCCAAGATCAAGGCCGAGGTCTTGTCGAAATGGTTGGATCTTCCGCATGGGATTCCCAGGAAGGATGTCTTCCGCCGCGTTTTGGCCAGCCTGAAGCCCGATGCCTTTCAAGCCTGCTTCACGATGTGGCTGACGGCATTGCGTGCCGCAGCGGCAGCGGCCACGGGCGTGGAGCGACCGACGCTGGCCATCGACGGCAAGACGTTGCGGCGAAGCCACGATCGCAACCGGGGGTTGGGGGCCTTGCATTCCGTCAGCGTGTGGGCGAGCGAGTTTGGTCTGAATCACGGCGATTCCCACGCTGTTGTCGCTCGTTGATATTCGGGGAGCCATCATTACCATTCGTAACCAAATTCGTAACCAGCGGGCAAGAACGGACTTCGGCAGTTACAAAAAGAAACCGCCGTAAATCCCTATATTGTAAAGATTTGCGGCGGCAGTCGGGGCGACTGGACGCCAGTGAAACTTTTCTTGCAGGGTGCCGCGTCCATCGACGCCCATATCCGACGCCTTATTCGTGCCTTCTTCCAAGGCACCCCACCACAGAATTAGACCCGATGGCCTCCGGGCGGTCAAGGGCCGCCGGCTACGAGTCTTTCTTGCACGCTTGGCACCAATGCGGCCCCGAGTGCCCTGGGGGCCGGCAGCACTTGCCCGGACAACCGAGAGTGCCGCATTCCTCAAGGCACCATACGTCGTCCCCCTCTTTGCGCTCGCGCCGTTTGGGTATCGGCGGTCCTATTGGCCCAATATCCATTTTCCTTCGCTCGCCCGCTGATTCTTGTTCAGTCATGGTCTTGCCCTGCGCTCGTCAATGGCCTTCATCCGAGACACTCCAGCCCACATTTTGAGCCAACGCCTGCCGGGTGGTCAAGGCCACCCAGCACCATAGGGGGCGTGAAGCGTGTGGGCGATTGACCGGCAAACGGCGTAAACTGGTATGAATCGAGGTTGCCGCGGCGAAGGGCCGCGCAGCCCCTCACCTTTCCCGGAGCATCTCTCCAATCGGATGCACGTCTTGACGTGTATCCGATTGGAGAGATGCTCCGGGGGCGGTTGGGACGGGTCTACGACGCGGCAGCCCTGGAACGTCTCCGATCCCGAATCGCGTAAACGCTCCCATTGTAACCCGCCAACAGGTGGGCGGCCAGCCGGGCAGCCAAGAACGTTCTCGGTCCTCTGGTTCTTGATTCACTTCGCCGCCGTGCCAGTGTCCTCCGGTACGGGTGTCGAGAAGGTGGCTGACGCCATGACCACCGCGGTTCCGTCAGTCCCGCGCGCCAAAGCGGCCGACCGCCTTGGCGGCTGCCGCGGCAAGCTGTGGCTCAGGGGGTCGTAATCAGGTTCGTCTTACAGGGCTTGGCGGGAATCGAATACCGGCCACACAAGTCCAAGAACGGCCTGAGCACCAGTGCCGCGGCGGCGTTTTCCGGCAACCGCCAGGACCCGCCATGAAACACCAGCGGTTGCCCGGCAGAAAGATGCTGGTAGACCCGCTTCATCCGCTCCATGACAGGCGGCAGAGTGCCCTGCTTAGGTCGCGTGATCTTGGCGGCCGAGTAGATGATGTGCCCTGCGGCCAGTTCGCGGCCAAAACTGACCAAGCCTTCCAGGTCGCATAACGACTGGACATCCGGCAGGCCGAAATCCGCCATCCTCTTGCCGTCGCCCAAAGGATCGCGCGGGAACAGGGGGTCGATCCGCGGAAAGACGGACAATCCCTCCTTCCGTAGGAATCGCATAGCCTCTTTTCGGCTTTCGACACTCGGGGCCGCCGGGTCGAGCAAGCGCCGATGCTCGTCGTTGAAAAAGGCCAAGGAACACTCCACCCGCAATGGCGGGTAGCCGTTGGCATCGAACAACGCGCTGCGCGGATGGTCGGGCGGCAACCTGTTGAGCCGATGGAGGACTTGAACGTACCGCTCATCCATCAGCACGGCTGGGTTCTTCGTCAAGAGCGTAACGCTCGTGAACCGCTTGCGGTACTCCGCCAGCCTTTCCAATACGAAGAGCGTATGGCGATGCTGCTCTTCCAAGGGCTGAAGCGGATCGGTGCTGTTCGACAGATGCACCGGCGCGGGCGGAACATCGTAAGCCTCTAACGCCTCCAAGTCCTTGCACAAATCGTGGCGAAAGCGGTTCTTGCAGTTGGGTTCCGCCGCGACGTAGCCTGTGGCGTAGCAGTATTGGCACTCGTGCTGGCAACCCGTGTAGACGTTGATACAGTAGCGATGGCCGGAAGGGAATTCCCGCTGGTCGGCAAACGGGCAGTACCACTTGATGACCCGAGGGCGGGTCACTTCCAGCACGTCCTTTTCCGAGGCGTGGGGCAGGAAATAGAGCGCCACAACCGCGCGGTCGCGCTCGCTCAACTTCTCGAAAGCTGGGGCGTATTTCGGATGTAGCCGCCGTGCGAGCGACAGCCCGTTGTCGATGTTCTCTTCCACCAGCGCCCTCCTTCCTCGCCCTACTGTTGATGCCATGCACCGATTTCGTTTGCGACTGTCATTTCGGCAATGGCAATACCCTTCTTGAGCGAGTGCCCCTTGCCAATCAAGGCCACCGAAGCACCATGCCTTCCACGTCGGTCGGTGAAATCGGTGACAGACAAGTCTGACAGGCCGAAGCGGTTGATGTGCCTCTGCAAGCGGCTTACCGTCAGGTCCGAGTCCTCGATTAAGATTTTGTCTGCCATCGTCATCAGTTGACCGATCAGCGAGCGACCGCTGGGCAGCACCAAGGCATTCTCGTCGAACTGCCGGATCGGCGCATAGATCATACCCTCGACACCAGACGCCCCGCCATCCAAGATCGTCTTGACGGCCCGGAAATAGTCGGACAGCGAGAATTGGTGGAACACCATGCCATTTCTGAACGGCGACCGCCAGAGGCGATCATGCAGTTTGTCCAGCCTGTTCTCTTCGATCAACCTCGCCGGATCAGTCGTGTCCGCATCTACCGAGGATTGTCCCCGCTCCCGCCGGATGAGGAAACGGGCCTCGCGGCAGGATAGCTCTTCGATCTGAAAGCGGCTGAATACGTCACAGATTCGCAGCATCAGAACGAGATCGAAACGACTCGCCGGGCTGCCGCTAATCCCGTCGATCCAGTCGAAGAGGCTTTCGTGGCGAAAGACAACGTTGCCGAATGCTCGAGTATAATCTCCGTGGTGCGTACGTTTAGGCGGCGTGGCTCATAGTGGCTTGGGGTAGGAGGCCGTAAGTTCGCAGTTCCTTGGGCGCGCGGGTTTCCAGCAGCTTTCGATAAAGCGGTT
>JBEKZQ010000613.1:0-3017 GCA_049509675.1 Thermoguttaceae bacterium
GGCTGCCTCAATGGCGTTTTGGCCATTGCCGCCGCAGATGGCCGTGATTGGGTCGCGTGGTATTCTTTCAACCTTCCCTGTGCAACCGCCGTCTCATCTCCCAGGCTTCCCCTTATTCTGGCGCCCGGGTTCGGCGGCATCTGCGCGTTCGAGTTCAGCTTCGATTCGACGTGCGTTGTCGGCGTTCTTCCGCTTCTCCTCCTCGAAATTAACCCCCTTCTTCTCCATGAACTCCATGCACCTTCGCCTCCATTTCGCAATTTCGCCGTCGTGGGGTGCCTGTTCGAGAATGTATTCGCTAACGGGATACCCCGAATCGTCCTTTGCCCGAAAATCAGCGCCCGACTCAAGCAACAAGTACATTACCTGATACGATCCGTGACCCGCAGCGGCCATCAGCGGCGTGCATCCGAAGGAGCCCTTTACATTCAGGTCTGCGCCGGCCTTGATGAGAAGTCGCGCATTTTCCGGATTAAGGGCGTCTATCGCGTCATATATGGGTGTGGGGCGAGAGGAGTCCGTGTAACGTGGCGCGAGTCGTGCCTGAACGTTTGCGTCTCCCCCGAAAGCGATCGCCAACTTCAGGGACTCGGACTCGTGCCGAGATGCCGCAAAACTTATTGCGGACTGGCCGCGCTCGTTCTGCAGGTTGGGATCACCCCCCATTTCCAGCAGTCGCTTGAAGCCCTTTGTGCTCCTGCCCGACATCGAGTACATCAGTGGCGTAAAACCCTCCCGTCCTTTCGCGTTTGGGCTCGCGCCCCGTGCCGCAAGCGCGTTGATCCGCGCCACGTCCCCGTCTGCGGCCGCCTCGGCCAGTTGAGCGACCTTCGGGTCCGTAAATAAATCCGTCGCGTGGTAGTCGTGGCCCCTTTCCGGCTTCACGCCCGCAAGACGTTCGAGGCCGCGCTCAAGGACCGCCGTTTCACGCGCCTCCGACTCCGATCGATTTGCCGGCGGCTCGGAGCCGGCCAGGCACGCCGGTACCGCCATAAGGCAGATACAAATAGTCGCGATTGCGCAGTGGCGTAGCATGTAAGGGACTCCTTTCGCGTTATAGTCCCATGGCCTTAAGGACACTTGTCATCAAGTGCAGTTCCAATGGCGATGTCACCCCGGACGGCGGGTTCAGGGGCTTCAAGCTACCTACCCGCACCATGCTGTAATCCAAGTTGAGATACTTTGACAAATTCTCCTGAAGATTCGAGAGCAATTCGCCCTTGACGAAGTATGACACAATAGTGCCGCCCTTGTTGATTTCCGTATTGTATCCAAGCGCCCAGTACGATAACACCGCTTTCTTACTCAACGGGGCCGCGTTAAAGACGATTGCGGCGCGTTGAGTCGATAGGGCAGCCATACTTGCTAAGCCACCGCCAAGGGAATGGCCGGTAAAGGTCAACCTTGCACGATAGGTACGACTCAGTTGCCTGGCAAGGTCTAATGCGTCGGTGTACTGTGGAGTTGGGCCACTTAGTTGCTGCAGATCGGTGCCAAGGTCGTCCGCGTTTGTCGGCGTGGTTCCCTTGAATGCCAAGACGTACTGGCCAGTCGTGCTCTTGAGGTACAGTGTCGCGTTCATGCCCGACGGCCTGGTGAAGGTGCCGGCGATCGTCCACCCCGGCGGGAGGGTGGCGGCTGGATCGTAGGCGGCATTGCTGAGCAGGGCGCATTCTTGGTCAAAGGTCAGCGCGGCCACTACCGGCGCGCTTCCCGTGGCCGTCACCGGGGTCGGATCGCCCAACTCCGCCTCGGCAAGGAAGTTGATAGCTTGCAGAGTCGGCGAAAAAGCGACAGTCGGATCGTTGGAAACCCAAACCTCCCTCGTATACGAGGCCGATGGTTGGTCGATGATATTATCATTGTCGTTCGGATCGGGCGTCAGCCGCGAGCCCGCTTTGCTGTCCGTCCAGAACTCCAGACCCGAAACGTTGGGCAGCACAGCTTTCCGATCGCAGCCGCAAGGGATGGTTGCCGAAAGCTGGACCGGCATCCGGTTACCCTGGCCCTCTATCAGAATTCCGGCGGGGTTGCAGGCCGCCAGGTAATCGTCACGTTCGCCGAACGATCCGGTCCCGTCAAGATCGGCGCGGACGTGGACGGTCGGCCAGAGGCAATGAATCATCGCCTGGCCCATGCAGAGGTTGTCGCCGGTCTCGGGAGCCGCGTCATGCAACTCCACCGTGAGCGTGTCGGCCGTGGCGATGTCCCAGACGCCGAGCTTCCTCCACGGGCGGTCATTGGGCTCGAACGACTGATTCGGCGGGGGTTCGTTTTGATCCACGCTGAAACTTCCCAAGAGGGTATCTCCGCCGGGGGCGTGGTCCCAAACGTCGTAGTCAGCGTTTGCCGCCCATTGCGTGCCGCCCTGCAACTTGGGGGTGTTCGGGTCCCAAGTCACGTAGACCTCGACCTCCGTCACGAGATTCTCGCCCAAGCGAACACCGGAATCCAGGTTGAAGCCGCCCACGGAGTTGCTGAGCCGTTGTGGGCCGCCCCAAGGGGAGTCCCATCCGTAGTCGGTGGCGGGGACCGGGTCGGTTGCGAGGCCGCCGTAGTCCCAGATATTGAGGCTGGCCAAGCCCGTACCGTGCGGGGTGATCTGGTTCTGGCCGGAACCGCCGACAAGAACGTCGTGTACGCCCTTTCCCGTGATGTCGCTTGAACCCGTGCCGCCGTAGATTTCATCCAGCCCCGTGCCGCCGGTGAGTATGTCGGTGCCCGAGCCGCCGTGAATGACCTCGTCACCGTTGCCGCCATAGATCGTGTCGGTGCCGGACCCGGCGAAGAGCCAGTCGTCTTCTTCGTTAATGCTCTGGCTGCCGTAGATCGTCTCGTGATTTCCGGCCGCGGAGCCGCCCACGATCCAATTGTTCTTGCCAGCCATGCCGTCCAACACCACGTTGTTGCCGGGGCCGCCATAGATCTCGTTGTTGCCGCTGCCGCCGACGATCGAGTCGGCGCCCTGGCCGCCGTAAATCGTGTCGTCGCCCGTGCCGCCGGTGATCGAATCACCG
>JBEKZQ010000614.1:0-3005 GCA_049509675.1 Thermoguttaceae bacterium
CATCGGATCCTCCAGCGCCACCGCCTGCGGATAACGTTGGGTGGCCGCCCGCCAGGCGGCCGCGGCCGCCTGGAGCGACGGGTTCCGGGCCTGGACCTCCGTCAACAGCACCGCGAGCGAGAGTTCCGTCTGGCCGCGGAACGGATCGTCGCCATCAGCGGGCGACGCCGGGGCCGGCGGCTCGGCGGTCATGGAGCACAGGACCACTTGGGAAGGACTGGCCGGCGGTGGCAGCGGCGAAGCCGCCAACGGCGCCGCGGGCGCCGCCTGTCGGGAACTCCCTGCGCAGCCTGATAGCGCGACAATCCATAGTGCGCCCAGGATGCAACCGATGCGCGCCGAACCGGCCATGGCGGAGATCCCTCTGCAACGTCCAGGAGAACCGCGAAGTCTGACGCGAAAGGGGTCCGACTTTGCAGATCCCTCTCTAGCGCCCCATCGGCGTGATTTTGCGGGAATCTCCAGGATTTGCGGCAGGACCGGCAAAGTCGGCCCGATTGCTACAACTGCGTCCAACGGCGCTCGGTGGCCGAGCGGCGGACGCAGTCGATCAAGTGCTGAACGTGAATGCCTTGCTCCAGCCCCGGCTCGGCGGGGCGGCCCTCGGCCACCGCCTGCAAGAAATTCGCCAGGCAGGCCACGTGACTGCGTACCCAGCCGATGCTGGCCTTGGTGCTGGGAAAGGTCGTGGCCGGGGGCGGGTAGCGCTGGCCGGTTTCAATCCGATTCCAGCCGCGCAGTCCGCCCAGGGGCCGGTCGGCGGCCGTGGCATCGTGCAGTTCCAGGTGGTTGGGATCCATGCCGTTGAAGCGCAGCGCCCCGCGCGTGCCGTGCAGTTCCAGGCGGATTTCGTCTTCCGAGCCGCTGGCGATCTTGCTGAACTCGATCGTGCCCAGCGCTCCCGATCGGGTTCGAGCCAGGAGCATGGCGCAGTCCTCGGCATCAACGGGAACCGCTTGCGTTGGATCTTCGGCCGACGGTCGCCGGGCGAAGGCCGTGTGCGTGGCGGCCTGGAGCGAGTCCAACGGCCCGATGAGCCAGTCCAACAGGTCGAGCACGTGGGCGCCGAGGTCGGCGATCACGCCGCCGCCGGCCCCGGCCGCGAGCTTCCATTTCAAGGGGGTTTTGGGGTTGGCGCTGCCGTCGTGCAGATAACAGGCGCGGAAGCTCAACAGCTCGCCCAGGCCGCCCTCGTCGATCCACTGCTTGGCCCGCAGCGTGGCCGGGAAAAAGCGGTTCTGGAACGTCATCTGCGCGACGCCGCGGTAGGCGGGCAATGCGGCGCGGATTTCCTCGGCTTCGTCCATCGTGGCCACCAGCGGCTTGTCGCAGTAGACGTGCTTTTGATGCCGCATGGCCGAGAGCAAGGCCGCCTTGTGCAGGTGGTTGGGCGTGCAGATGTGTACGATATCGATGTGCGGATTTTCGGTGATCGCCCGATAGTCGGTGACGGCCGTTTCCGCCCCGAGCGTGCGTCGCGCCTTTTCGGCGGTCTCCTCGTGGGCGGTGGCAACGTAGGTAATTCGGGCCTCCAGCGGCGCGGGATCGTAGCATAGCGGCAGCGTCAGGTATCCATACGCATGGACCTTGCCGATCATGCCGAAGCCGAGGATGCCCACGTTATAGGTTTTCATGGAGTGGTGCGGCACCATGTGGACTTTTGCAAAACGCTGATTCGAGATCGCCTCTCCCTCCGGGAGAGGGGGACTACTCAGATGCCACATTTTTGCAAACGTCCAGTGTCATCTGAGGATCTGAAATCTCGGATCTCAAATTCTTCAGTTGCGTTTCTCCAGGAGTTGCCGGGCCCGCACGGCCGGCTGGCCGCTGACGCCTGAGCGAAGCACTTGGCGCATGGCTGCGGCGACGGCCTGCGGTTCGCGCGGGGCAATTTTCTCGGCGATGGCTACGGCCGCCAGCGCCGCTTCCTCCCGCAGTCCCGGCTGGGCCAGGTGCTCGACGGCCACCGTCAGCGAGTTGGCTGAGGCGGTGCGCACCAGCGCCTGCAGGGCCAGTTTGCGCTCGTCGTCGCGGCGGGCCGCGCGCAACGCCTCCTGGCACATGGCCAAGCGCGCGTCCGGCGTCAGATCCATTTGCCGGGCGATGCGCAAGTAACCGCGCAGGGCCCGGGTCTGGAGCCGATCGTCGGGCAGCGTTTTGGCCAACTCCAGCAGCGGCGGCGCGGCGTCGGGGCTCATCCAGGCCCCCAAGGCCTGCAAGGCCGTGGCCTGAACCTCGCCACTCTTGTGAGCGCCGGCGACCACGACCGCCAGGGCCCGGGGTCCGCCCATGCGACCGATCAGTTCCAACAGGAAGCATTGTGCCGAGGCCGGGGCGTGCTCGATGTAATCTGCCAGCCTGGCGACCGAGGCGTCGCGATCGGAGATCCGCAGGCAGGCGGCCGAGAGGGCCTCTTTAGCGATGTCTGTTTCGCGGGCCGAATTGGCAGTTTGAAGCCGATTCCACAGCAGCGGCAGATCATCCGGCCCGGCGATGTGTCCGAGCGTGCGGATGGCCGCCTCGCGAAGCTCGCTGTTCGAGGCACCAGCCGCCTTCCGCGCGGCCGACGTTTCGCCCAGTTGCCCCAGCACGCGAATGGCCGTGAGGCGGACTTCCATCGCGCCGGCGGCGGCCACCTTTTCCAGCGCGCGCACGACGGCCGGTTCGCGGCGATCGCCCAGCGCGGCCACCAGCAGGATCTGCCGCGCCGGGGGCGAACGATCCAACTCCGCCACCAGCGCCTGGGTGACTTCGCCTCCCGGCAGACGACGGCTGGCGCTAACGGCCGCGGCGAACAGTGCATCGTCCGCGGACTTGAGCTGTTCGACCAACAAGGGCAGCGCGAGCGGCCCGGGGGCGAGAATCGCGCGATGCGTGGCGGCGACGCGAAAACGCTGCGGCACCGCGGCATGTCGAAGGCCATCGATGAGTGCCGTCGCTTCCTGCTGCTTGTCTTGGGCCCACAACCGGTCGGCGCAGGCAAGGCAAGCCTCGGCCACCGCCGG
>JBEKZQ010000615.1:0-2969 GCA_049509675.1 Thermoguttaceae bacterium
AAGAGCCGGAGTGCGGACCACCGGTTCAATCAGCCGACCATCAATCTACGAAGGCAGTGAGCCAGATATCGTGTTGAACGTGTTGTTGGCCTTCGTGCCGACCGTGCCAATCGCCCCCAAGCAAAGTGTCCTTGCGGCAAGCGTGTATGAATCGTTTTGAGGGGCGTGGTATTCTAGGCTGTCAGTCCGCAAGCGTGTGGAGGATAGCCGATGGACACCCGAAAGACACGCGAGCTTCCGGCCGGCCTGGAACGGCTCCGGAAAC
Organism: Thermoguttaceae bacterium; assembly: GCA_049509675.1. GTDB lineage: Bacteria > Planctomycetota > Planctomycetia > Pirellulales > Thermoguttaceae > JBEKZQ01. The sequence continues at coordinate 266 of JBEKZQ010000615.1, forward strand.
GGCTCGAACGTTGGCGTCAAACTCGTAAGCCGCGATCGCGCATCCCTGACTCGCTTTGGGCCGCTGCTGTCACCGTGGCCAAGACCTACGGCGTCAATCGAACAGCTCGGACGTTGCGACTCGCCTATTACTCGCTCAAAGAACGGGTTGAACGAGAATCGGCTGCGACCGCCGGTGCGTCGGCGCTGCCGGCCACGGTCCCGTTTATTGAACTGGTGACTTCTCCCTCCACTGGTTCCTACCAGTGCCGGCTGGAGCTGGAGAACGGTGACGGCGCGAAGATGCGAGTCCAACTCCGGAGCGTGGCGATGCCCGACCTGGCGGCCATCAGTCGGAGCTTCTGGAACTCCGAGCCATGATCCAACTCACGCCTCAGATGCGGATCGTGGCCGCCATCGAGCCGGTCGATTTTCGCTGCGGGATCGACGGCCTGGCTCGATTGTGCAAGGAGATGCTGAAACACGACCCCTTCAACGGCTGGGTGTTCGTATTTCGCAATCGATCGGCGAAGGCACTGAAGATACTGATTTATGACGGGCAAGGGTTTTGGCTTTGCCACAAGCGGCTCTCTAGCGGCAAGTTTTGCTGGTGGCCGGCCAGCAAGAGCGCGGCAAGCAAGACGCTGGCCGCCCACCAGATGCAAGTTCTCCTCTCGGCGGGGAACCCCGAAGCGACGCCAGCGGCACCGGTATGGCGGGCGGTGGGGCCGGCGGACTGACCGATCGCTTTGCGGCAGGGGAGCGGCGAAACCGCGTCAAACTGCTCTTCACGTCTTTCCCGATTCCGTGTTATGGTAGGTCCAACGCGAGACGGACTTCTGACCATGACGCAGACCGTACCAACGACGATCGAGATCGACATGCAGGAGTTGGACGACGTTCTGCGGCGCGTCGAGGCGAACGAACTGACCGAGGATGATTGCCGAACGATCCGGACGTTGTGCGCCTCCTACGTTCACTTGACGGAACTACTCAAGGACAAGCATACGAGCCTCGCTCGCCTGCGGAAGATGCTCTTCGGCGCGAGCACGGAGAAGACTGCGGCGGTGCTCGGCAGCGGGAAAGATTCCCAGTCTCCGCCAGCGCCTGAGGTGGCGGTCTCGACAACGGCATCGGCGGAAAGTGGCGTGGGAGCCACGTCGGCCAATGCTGCGAAAGGGGAAAAGGCCGCGAAATTGCCGCCCAAAGGGCACGGTCGGAATGGGGCTGACGCGTATGCCGGGGCCGAAAAGATCGCGGTCCCTCACGAGTCGCTTCAGCCGGGCGATCCTTGCCCGAAGTGCGAGAAGGGCACGGTCTACGAGACGGGCCGGCCAGGCGTGCTGGTGCGGTTGGTGGGCCAGGCGCCGATCGAGGCCAAGATTTACGAACTCCAGAAGTTGCGGTGCAACCTCTGCGGCGTCGTCTTCACGGCCCGGTCGCCCGATGGCGTGGGTGCGGAGAAATACGACGCGACGGCCGGCAGCATGATTGCCGTGCTGAAGTACGGCAGCGGGATGCCCTTCCACCGCGAGGAGAAGCTGCAAGGCAGCTTGGGCATACCCCTGCCGGCCTCGACCCAATGGGAGATCGTCCATGCCAAGGCCCGGCGGGTCGAGCCGGCCTTTGAGGAACTGCTTCGCCAGGCGGCCCAGGGCGACGTGGTTTACAACGATGACACCACCGTAAAGATTCTGGAGTTGATGGGCGAACGAGCCAACGAGCCGGTTCTTGCGGAAGAGTCGCCGGAGGATTTGGCGAGCAAAGAAACGTCGGATCGCAAGGGCATGTTTACTTCGGGCATTGTTTCCAGCAAGGGAGACCGCAAGATCGCCCTGTTCTTCAGCGGTCGCAAGCACGCGGGCGAGAACCTGGCCGACGTGTTGGCCGAGCGAGTCAAAGCGTTGGCTGCCCCGATTCAGATGTGCGACGCCTTGACGCGGAACTTGCCGGGCGAATTGGAAACGATCGTGGCGCATTGTTTGGCGCACGGCCGGCGGCGATTCGTCGAGGTGGCGGACCACTTTCCCGAGGAGTGCCGGTACGTGCTGGAGTCGTTGGCGGTGGTTTACCGCAACGATGCGATCGCGCGGGAACGAAACTTGTCGCCCTCGGCTCGTCGGCACTTTCATCAGGCCCAAAGCGGCCCGACGATGGAGAAACTTCACGTCTGGCTTGGCCGGCAACTGGAGGACCGGCGAGTGGAGCCGAACTCGTCGTTAGGCGCTGCGATTTCGTACCTGCTAAAGCACTGGGAGCGCCTGACGCTTTTCTTGCGCGTGCCCGGCGCGCCATTGGACAACAACCTGTGCGAACGCGCGCTGAAGCGTGCGATCCTGCACCGCAAGAACGCTTTGTTTTACAAGACCTGCCACGGCGCGCACGTCGGGGACGTCTTTATGAGCCTGATCCACACCTGCGCGCTGTGCGGCGCGAGCCCCTTCGACTACCTGACCGAGCTTGAGCGTCACCTGGGCGAATTGAACGCGGCCCCGCAGAGCTGGATGCCGTGGAACTACCGGCAGACCCTCGACGCCGCCACCAAATCGGCATCCGCCCCCTGATTCCGCCATCACCCCTTTGTCACGCCAGCACGCCGCAAAAGTTTTTCACGCTTGCCGGAAGGACACAAGCAACGCAACTCAACCGTCGCAAACAGGCCGCCCGCTTCTATCATTGGAAGAAACACAAACGCTTACCACCGTTGAAGAAACAACTCAAGACCT
>JBEKZQ010000616.1:0-2961 GCA_049509675.1 Thermoguttaceae bacterium
CGTGCCCGGGATACACCTCCCAGCGGTCGGGCCGGTCGGGATCGAGCGCGTAGGTGTCGGGTGTGTCCCAGCCGCCCACCACCACGTAGCGGTCAAACGGCGGCGGAATGTATTCGACGCCGTCATAAGTGTGCATGGCAAACGGCGCGAGTTTCGGGTCGGTAGATTCGCCCTTGACGATTGGATACGGATCGTTCAGCCGGCGCCATTTCATGTCGCGCAGGCTGAACGCGTACACCTCGTTTCCGTTGTAGCCATTGTGTCCGCCGCCCGGCCCGATGTAGAGCTGGTCGCGCTGCGAGTCGAATGCCCCGCCGCACCAGCAGCAGACGACCCCGGCTATTCCGGAACTGCCCGTCAGCCAGGGGAATTTCGCTTGTGGGGCGGCGACCGCGTCGAGCCGGGAGTTGGGCACTTCGCACCACTCGCCCGGCTTGAGATTGTCCAGGATCGAGCGGCCAGGCTGAGCGCCTGATTGGTTGGCGGCCTTGACCGCTTCTGGTTCGCCCGCCGTCGATCGGCTCGTCGTCGCCGCGACGGCCACAACCGGCAGCAGCGCGATCACCAAGACAGTTCTCTTGCTATACATGCTACGCATTCCCTTCCCCCCTGCCGTCCGCTACTCGATCTCTTTCCGAAACACGCTGCCTTGTGATTCCTGCTGAAACCCCAGCTTGCGAAACATGCCCAGGGCGGCGATGTTGTGCTGCATGGCCTGGGCCTGAACCACCGTGGCGCCCTGGCGGATGAACTGGCGGAAGGCCTCGCTCAACAAGAAGATCGCTACGCCACGCCGGCGGAACGATTCCTCCACGACCAGGTCGACCAGCCCGACCGACCGGCTGGGACACGAGCCGGGGGCCAACTCCATTTCGCGGAAGGTGACGCTGGCCACCGGCGCGCCGCCGCCGCGCGGCACGGCGTCGAAGCGGGTCAGGCAGAACTCGCCGGTAACGCAGGCCTCCCACCACGTCCGCGACGGCGGGTCGACGGTCATTTCCACGATCATCTGCCGGCGGATCTGCATCTGCCGTCGCTCCATCGGCGTCTCGAAAGTCGTCAGATCGCGGCGGAACAGCAAGGTCCGCTCGATCTCCTGGTAGCCGCAGGCAGGGTAAACCTGCTGGGCCAGGGTGTCGGTCTCCAGAACGCCGGGCAGTTCGCTCCCGCCATACAATCCAAAATAGAAGGCGCTGAGCGGCCGAATGCCGCCACCGTAGAGGATCTTGGCGTTCTTCTCGCGCAGATAGGCCTCGCTCCGTTGGAGCAGCCCGGCCGCCAGGTCCAGCGATGGGCCGTTGGGCCGGACCAACAGAAGGTACGTCATGCCCAACTCGGTCGAAATGCCGTTTTCTTCTTCGTTCGGACCAAAACCGGCGTGTGCAAACCCTATGAGCCGGTCGTCTTCACAGGCAACGATCAAGCCGTGGTAGTCGAAATAGAGCTTTGCGAAGAGATACTGTTCGAGCAGATCGGGCGAGACGGGCTGCGCCAGGTTTGGCTGCCCTTCCTGGCTTCGCCAGATTGCCGCCAACTGCGGCGGATCGGTGTTACGAAACGTACGGAAGGTGATACTTTGAGCGGTCAAAAGCATGACTTCCCTGATCGCCAAACCTCATTTCTGTCACCGAGCAACCAGATAATTATAGGGTGCCGCGTCACCCTTCGCTAGGCAAGGAGACAGCCCTCACCCTGCCCTCTCCCATCCTGCCGATGCGGCACGCGGGCGAGGGGAAGGAGGCTCACCCCGGATTATGACTCTTCCGTCTCTAGGTGCAAACCCAGTATTCTTCCAGGGTCGTTCACGACCCTTCCCGCCGTAGGCGGTAATAGGCCCGACGTTCACGTCGGGTCGACAAAGATGCTCGCGCCCTTGCGCCTCTCGCCCCGTCCGCCCGCCGCCATCGCCGGCGGGCGGACGGGGCGAGAGGACGGAGCATAGCGCGGTCGCGCTGGTCTACCCGTGCTAAAAGCACGGGCCTAATACCGCCTACGGCGGGAAGCCCGATGAATCGGGCTGGATGCAAGCGACTCAGGCGTTGCGGCGTAGTCTCCAGATCCCAAACGCCAACGCGCCAGTAAGCAGCATGGCAATTCCATCGGGCTCAGGGCTCGCTGCGCTACTTGCAACACGAAAACCTACGTCGGTGCCCTCGCCCGCCGGGCCGTAGCCGTTGCGGGTGGGGGAGGCCAGGTTGCCCCAGACGTTGCGCCACGACCCGCCACGCATACCCCGCGACGAACCGGAGACAGGCGTCTCGATCCACTGCCAAACCTCGCCACCTTGGTCGAACGTCCCATAGGGCCCCGGAGATGCCGAAAATGCCCCGACCGGCGTCAAATAGTTTGTCGGGTCGGTGTAACCGCCGTTTCCCGTGTCGCGGTCATCGTAAAAGTTGGCATGGTTCCCCGTGTCGGGCAGCGTATTGCGAAGTCGTCACGTCGTACTTACCCATCTGGTAGGTGCAGCCGACCTCCCCATAACCGGTGGTGTCGGCCGCATTGCCCGGATCGCCCACAGTCACCATGGCCATAGTGATCGTCTCGGCCCGCGCGGCCACCACGCTGGCGGCCGCCACGGCCGCCGCCAGGATCATCGTGTTCAGCGTGTACCTCATCGTCGTTCTCCCCCTTTTTTTGACGTAGGACGGATTGCCAATCCGTCTGTTTTCCAAGGACGGATTGGCAATCCGTCCTACAGCCTGACGTACTCGTCTCGCTGGAGCGAGATGTCAGACCTCTCGCGGAGCGAGAGGAGTACTTTCGATCCTCCGCGATCGCCGGCCATCTTTCGCGAGGCCGGTTGCGCCGAGAGACAAGCCAAAACAGAGCAGAGAGAAAACTTTAGGCAGCCCCCGGCGCGGTTCGCTAGACATCCGCACCGACAAAGTCGCGAAAGACGACCCATTCCTGGGCAAAACGCCCGCTCCTGGTTGATCCCCCAGACGCCCAACTCGTTGG
>JBEKZQ010000617.1:0-2959 GCA_049509675.1 Thermoguttaceae bacterium
GATCTGGGCCATGTCACGACCTACGAGTTCGTGGACGGCTCGGTGGCCGGTCGCACGGCGCAGGCCGGCCACACGGCCGTGAACTTCAATTCCACCACCGACAACATCGATTCGCTCCGCCAGGAGATGATCGCGGCCATCAACGGGGTCGCCGCCCTGTATGCGGCCTCGCACACCGGCGTCGACCCGAAGAACGACGTCGTTTGCACCGCCCGGCTCTCCAACGACGGCACCATCGAGCTGGACGGCTTGAACGTGTTGTTCGATCCCGGCTCGACGCGATTCTCGCAGACCGGCAGCACCCATCACGGCGCCGTGTACGAGTTCATCGACCTGTCGCAGGCCATCCCCACGACGGTCACGCCGGGCTTCACTCCCGTGTACTTCAACGGCGGCACGGATACGATCGACGCCATCCGTACCGACATGGTTGCGACAATCAACGGCTTCCTGGTGGTCAAGGATGCCCCCACAGCGCTGAACGTGGCCGCCTTGAACGGGACGACCTTTACGGTCAGCGACAAGCCCATCGAGGGCAATCTGCAATCGGTGACATTCGAGTTCACCACCAGCGGCACGCTGGCCGCGGGAGACACCAACACGGCGATCAATATCAGCACGGCCACGAACGCGGCGGCCGTGGCCGCGGCCATCGTCAACACGATCAACGCGCAGACCGCCCTGAACGCCTTGAGCGTCACGGCCACGGGGCTCGATTACGGCGTGGCCCTGGACGGCTCGGCCGTCACGGTCAACACCAGCACGACCAAGCCCGGCGGGTTGCTCTACGAGAGCGCCGGCTTCGCCGTTCGCGCCCAGGCGATCATCCAGGATTTCAGCGGCAATTTGCCCGGCACCGTGGGCACGATCGCCCTGCGCGGCGTACATGTGGTCTACAGCACCGGTACGACGCCCTTCTCGCACATCGGTCCGACCGCCGGCGCGTACCAGTTGCAGGTCCGGCTGCAGGAAATGTACGAGGTGCCGGGCTCGGTGATCCAAGGGGCCAACATCTTCTACGCCTCCACGCCCATCCAGGCCCTGGGCTTGCCCGACAATTCGCCCTTGGAAACCACCACCGGCAGCGTCAGCAACACGGCCACGGGCGAAACCGGCACCAACAACACCTTCGCCACCGCCCAGGACCTGGGCAACCTGCTGGCGCAGAACCTGGGCACCATCACTGTCGGCGGCTACATGAACAACCAGTACGACGTGCAGTGGTACAAGATGACCGTCGACCTGCAGGGCGTCCAGCGCATCGCGGGCGTCAGCGGCACCGGCGCCATGTGGCCCACCATCTTCGACGTGGGTTATGCCGACGGCCTCTCCCGCCCCGACCTTACGCTGTGGATCTTCAACTCGGCGGGGCAATTGATCCTCACCGGCACCAACTCCGACATCATCGACCAGCAGGCCGCGCCGGCGGCCGGCGGCAACTCCACCAGCGACTTGTCGCGCAGCAGCTACGGCACGGGCGACCCGTACATCGGCCGCGTCTTCCTTCCCGAACACGGCCAGACCTACTACATTGCCGTCACCACCACGGGCCTTGTGGCCGACGCCGCCACCAACCCGCAGACCCGCGTCGAACCGGTGGACTCGATCGCCCGGGTGGTCGAGGACCACATCTACCCGCCCAACGACACGATCCCCATCGGCGATCCGCTCCCCGCGCCCAACCTTTCGGGGCTGCCCACGGCCGCGGTCACCGATCTGAATCTCACGCCCATGCCGTATACGCTCAGCGACGTGAACCTGTACGCCCTCACGTCGTACAAGCTGTACACGGTCGATCCGCTTACCGGGGCCGGGAAGACCGACGTCACGCAGAACCCCCCCGGGGTCTTGCTGAACTCGCCCGTGATCTCCTACGGCGACATCGCCATGCGCAACGACGGCAAGCTGTACACCTTTACGCAGCCGAACCTGGCGGGCGGCAACCGCAACCCCGTGGCCGTCAAGCTGGACCAGATCGACACGGGCGATGCCACCGTGATGGACAGCCAGGGCACCAGCGGCATCAGCACCTACATGATGGATCCGGCCAATCCCAAGCCGGCCATCGTCGTCGACAACACGGCCCTGACCGTCAACGCCCTGGTCGAGGGGCTGGGCAATCAGAACCGCGGCGTGCTGGCCGTGGCGAATGCTCCCAACGACAACAACGGCATCTACGAACACAACCTGGTGTACCGCTTCGACGACAACGGCGTGGCCCTGAACAGCCCGGACACCACCGGCAATCCGCGCTTGCCCACCAACGTGGTGCCGCTGGCCCAATTGCTCACGGGGGCCACCTTTACCGTGACCGACGCTACCATCGCGGGTTTGGTCGACAGCTACAACCCCGCCACCGGCCTCGGCGCCAATAGCGAGATCCTCGACGGATCCACGTTCGGATTGTGGGTTACCGATCCGAATACCGGCCAGTACGTCAAGGAAACCTTCGAGTTCGACACCGGGCCGGACATCCGCACCAGCAACGGCGGGAGCAATAATGCCTTCAATGGCCAGCCCGGCCCCATGGCCGTTCGCGACGGCCAGACCTTTATGCTCGACGACGCGACCAACGGACCGCAGTACTACGAGTTCGACAGCGGGCCGGTCGTGCTGATCCCCGGCGCCAGCGCGCTCCTGCCGGGCGACACGATCACCATTACCGACACCACGGCGGGAGCTCCCAAGACCGTCAATTTCGAGTTCCAGAACACCACCAACGCCGCCCTCCCGGATCCCCCCAACGCCAACATCATCCCCGGAGCCGTGGTCGTCGGGTACAAGGCGGGCATGACGGCGCATCAAGTTCTCGGTGCGCTGCTGACTGCGGGCAACGGCGGCAGCAACCTGGTCCTGAGCGGGTTTGTGGACCAGTCGACGGGCCTGGCGCGGCTGACGATCGTCAACGACGCCCCCAACTCCGTCACGGTGGGAAACTTCGACAATCCACCCAATCTGA
>JBEKZQ010000618.1:0-2959 GCA_049509675.1 Thermoguttaceae bacterium
CACGCATACAACAGCATCGGGGCGGGCGCCTGCCGTTTGCCAACAAGGAACTCTACAGGCTGCCGAACAATTCCCTTCGGCCAATCACCAGGGGCACCAATGGCGTTTACAAGGCCCGCAAGCCCTACAACCTCTGTACAGGCCTGGGCACGCCCCCAGCCGATCTGGTCCGCCTGCTGAGGATATGGGACTAGCCATGCCTGTCGATGCAGTATTTCCGCTTGGGAAGGGGAGCAAGCACGACAACTTCGAGCTGCGCTACGCGCTCCGCGCGCTCGAGAAGAACTTTCTGGACCTCGGCCGCGTGTTCATTGTTGGCCAGTGCCCAGCCTGGTTGACCAACGTAGTCCACATCGACATGCCCGACAGCCACCGGCACAACAAAGATGCCAACCTGATCGACAAAGTCCTGGCGGCGTGCCGCAATGGAGTCAGTGAAAAGTTCCTCCGCAGCAGCGACGATCAGATGCTCTTGAAGCCGAGGCACGCGGCCGACATGATCCGCTGCCACTACGGCAACCTGATGCGGCGCGGCATCTCGCGTCAAAAAGCGTTTCGGGGTTGGGCGAAGCGCCTTATACGGACGGCCAAGGTTCTGCACGATCGCGGCCTGCCCGCGTTTCATTTCGACACCCATTGCCCGTCGATCTGCGACCGCGACCTGTTTCTCCGCGTGATGCCGACGTTCGATTACGCCCGGGGGGTGGGCCTGTGCATCAACACGCTCTATGCAAACCACGAACCGGGGGCCGCCGTGAGCCCGCATCTGAACGGCGAGAAGTTAACCCTCCAAAAGGCCGTGCATGACACCGAGCGGCTGCGCGCCGCGCTGAAACAAAGAACCTACCTGGGCTACACGGATTCAGGCTTGACGCAAGAATTGAAACAGGCCTTGCAGGACCTGTTTCCCGAGCCGTCCCGATTCGAGACGACGGGCACGCCGAACATCGAACGTATCCGTACGCCCGCGATGCCGCTCCCGATGGTCGTGGCCGTGGCAGGGCCAGCTCGGAGCGGATCGAGTTGCATTGCCGGCATAATCCACTTCCTCGGTGTGGCCATGGGCGAGCATATGCTAAAGCCCAACCGCGCCAACCCGAAGGGGTTTTTCGAGGACCGCGGATTGCGTAAAATCTGCAAGCGGCGACAGAAAGGGTTGTCATCCCCTGAGTGCGTTCGGATGCTGATCGACTGGGCACAGAACCGCTGTCGGGGCAGGGACGTCATCGGCGGGAAGTTTGGTGAGCTTTGCAACATGGTCCCAGAGATGGCTTCCGCCTGGCCGCGGCTGAAAATCATCGTTCCCGAACGTGATCCTGCGGAGAGCCTACAATCATTGCAGCGGGTCCGCATGAAACGCCGCTGGTCGACGGAACGGAAAATGGCCTGGAACGTCGATCGCTGCGCCAAGCGGGACATCGATTTGGCCGCGTTGGGCATCGTGCCGCTCCGATTGCCGTATCACGAAGTTCTGGCCGACCCGCGCGCCGCCGTCCGAAAGATCATCGACTTCCTGGCAATCGCGCCCACCGACGCGCAGATCGAGAAGGCCGTCGCCTTCGTTTCGCCCGAACTGGCCCATTTTGGGTCTGGCCACTCGCCACTAACCACTAGCCACTAACCACCTCGCTATGAAAGTCTTCGTCGCCAGCGTCTATAAGCCGGGCTCCTGGGACCTCTACAAGGCCCAACGCTGGTTCCTCGACCAGACGACGGCCGATTACCGGCAATTGATTGTCTCCTCCAAAATACCGCCGTTCGAATGCGAGTATCTATTGGCCGACCAGGGCCAGCGGGAAGGCGGCCAGCGGCACTTGGCGGGCCTGCTGGCGGCGCGGGACTGGTTCCGCGTCCACGCCGCCGACTTCGACCTGGGATTGATCCTCGACAGCGACGCCTTTCCAGTGCGGAAAGGATGGGATCGGGACATCGCCCGGCTCCTGAAAAAAACCCGCTGTCAGTTCGCCGCCCCGGTCCGGGCCGAGAACCTCGACGCCTTTCCGCATATCAGCTTTTTGGCGTTCCTCCCAGCCGCCCTGGGCCTGGTAGCCGCGCACCTTCGCCGAGATCGCCGAGGCCTGACCCTGTTCCGGCGGCAATCGCGCCGTGACACGGCCGCCTCGCTGCCCATGCGGCAGTGTTTCCCGCTCATCAAGAGCAACGTCTACAGCCCCCACCCCACGATGCACAGCATTTACGGGGACATGGCGTATCACGCGGCGGCGACCGGGCACGGCGGCCGGATGCGATCGCTGCGTCGCTACTGGCCGTTGGTCACGGATTTGGCTCGCTTCGAGCAATTCGAAACTGTTCCCGCAAGCCCCGCCTGGATCAATCGTCTACTCGGCGAACCACGATTTTCGGAAACCGACTTCCCACTTCCATCCTGAAAGGAAAGAACCCATGCGTCCACTCCGCAACAAGCCGACGGCCGAACAGGTCGCAAAATCCGTCCTCGTCACGATGGCCAGGCAGACGCGGCACCTCAAGCATCGGATCAACGCCAATCGTTCCGGTCACACGGCGGCGGAGATCTACGCGGCGATGGGCACGGCCGGCGCGGCGATCGTCCAAGAACACCTGACGCGGACCGACGCGGCCCTTGCCGCATTGGCGGCCGCAGCGGCAGCAGCAGCCGCTCCCGCGGTGGCCACGGCCGCGTCGACAACCCCTACCAGCCCCACGGCCGCGGCTGCGTCGGCGGCGGCAACCGCCGCACCGCCGGCAGCCGGAACGACACCGGAGGCTACTGCGTCCGCAACTCCGGCCGGAGCGCCGGCGCCGGCGGCCGCTCCCACGGCGACGTGACGGCGGAGAAGGATCACCGCAGAGGACGGGTAGGACGCAGAGGGGAAATAGTGGATAGCGGATAGTGGATAGTGGATAGTGTTTATCCCCACTCCGCCTTCCGCTCTCCGCCTTTCTTCCTCTGCGTCCTCTGCGGTAAAATGCCGCGATG
>JBEKZQ010000619.1:0-2956 GCA_049509675.1 Thermoguttaceae bacterium
CAGCGTACAAGACCGCACGCCCGCTCCCCATATCGCACCGGGCACGCCGATGGCTGCTTGCATGAATCCGCTGCGAGTCGGATCGGGCTTGAAACTCCACTCGCTGCCGGCGAGCTTTTCGGCCGCCTGCTGGCCGATCGTTGGATGGTCGAAGTACCACTCCGTGTGTGAAAACGCGATGCCGCGGAGGGTCACGTGCTCGACGAATTTTCCGGCGACCGGATCGCCCTCCAGCCGCAGCACTTGCGCCAGCCGCGGCGCGATGACCCGGGCCTGGTTCGGGTCGACTCCCGCCGGCGCGATCAGGTAGACGGCTTTTTCGCGGGGATCAACGTAGAACTCGCCCGGCTCGGTCAGGCACTCCCGCACGTTCTCGATCCAATAGCGGTCGCCGCCGTCCAACAGAAAGACGCTGCGCTTGCCGAAGTGCATGACGTGCTCTTTCTCGTCAATCGAGGCGATCGGCAAGTGCGATTCGACCCAGCGGTTGGCGACGATCGCTTCACCGTCAGTGGCCGTCGCCCATGCCTTCACGTCGTGGCCCACGTAACGGAACTGGTTCGAGCCGTGGAACCAATCGTCATGCTTCTCCGTATCGCTCAGGCCCACGACCTCCAGCGTGTCCTTCTTCGGCCAGCGGGCCCGGGCCAGACGCTTCCCTTCAAGCCACAGTTCGCGGAAGAGGAGTTGGCGGCTGCTTTCCGGAATCTTGGCCATCCACGCCTCGCGGCCGTTGGCGGTGGTCTTCGTCCAGCCGGTAATTCGCTGCCCGCCGCTGAGCGTCGGGCGTTCGTGTTGGTAAGCAGACCAGACCACCGGTGTTTCCTTCGTGCCCGAGTCCTCCGGGGCAAGCACCAGAGGTTGGCCGAGGAAGTATGTGCCGCCACGAAGATAGACGTGGATCGGTCCGCTCTTCTCGCCCTGCCGCGACTTGATCGCCCGGACCACATCGCGGGCCTTCTGCGGCGTGGCCAATGGGCCGTCGCTTTTCTGCGCATTAGGTTCGGCCAGAGTGCCCGACCAGGCATCGTTGCCGCGGGGCGAGACGTAAACCGAGGTCTCGCCCGCCCAGGCCGCTCCGGCGGCCAAGACGGCAAACAGCCCCAGTGTAATCCAGAACCGGGTCAAACTGAACTTCGTACACATTTTTTGCATCCTTTATTGAAGAACTGACATGGCTACGAGTGAAGAAATCGGTTGCAGCCGGGGAACCGCCGCCGGATCGGCACACCAGTTGATCGCTGCCTCGAACAGCAACCAGGCTGCATCGCGGTCCTCGGTCATCTGGTCCGGGTTCAGCATGAGTCCGACGCGGCGAGCCGGGGCTGCGAGTCCAACCATGGGCGCACCCGCCTCGTAACAGAATGCGGTTGCCCGCTTGGGATCGCGTGCGATTCCGGTAATGACAGTTGCTCCGTCGCCTGGGACGGCCCAACCGTAACATGGCACGTCTCCCAGCAAAGCGGAGCGTAGTCCGGCAGCCAGCGGGTGTGAGTCATCCCGCAAGGTCAACGGCAGATTCGCCTCGTCCCAGCGGTAATCGCTGCCGACCTGTGGACCGCTCATCTTGAGAACGGGCAGGGCGATCGCCTCCAGGCAGATGACCGGCACGGCCGCCTCCGCCAAATGAATCCGCCGCAGGCTTGTCCAAAGCCCCGTACCAACCGCCGCGTGTGACACAATCACGAACGGCCGGTTCTCCAGGTCCTCCTCGCGCACGTCGTGGTGATCCTTGACCTCCACGGCGAGGCAAAGTTGCCGAAGCCGGTCGCTCACCAGTCGCGTTCCCACGAGTTGATTGAAGCGGTCCCAATTCGCGCCCGCGTTCTGCCGCGACACGATGATCAGCACCGTGCCGGAACGGGTCGGGGCGGAGACCCACTGGCCTCGATCAGCGGCACTTAGGCGGTGGCCGGCCGGCACATCGACCGACTCTCCGTCACGGCTGCGAACGAGCCGCACACGCCCTTCCTCCACGCGAAGATTCGTGTTCCGTCGGGCGGCGGCCAGCGTGAATCGCGTACCCAGTACCTCGGCTCGGGCGCCAGGCGTGCCGATGCACAAGGGCCGATCGGCGCGGCGCCGCGCGGCATGGATCGAGACAACCCCCGATTCCAGACGCAATTCGCCCGGCCCGCGACTCTGATCCCCGCCGAGGGAAAGCGCGGTGCGAGGGCCGATCTCCAGACGCGTGGCGTCTTCCATCACGAGGATTGCGCCGCCATCGCCCGCCGCCACGAGCGTATCGTCGCGGTAAAGCGACATACCGGCGACGGCCCTCTGCTGCACGCCCTGTCGTTGTAAAACGACCTCTCTGGTAACTTCGGTCAAGCGAGCCATGGGAACGAGTGACTGGGAACGGATCGCCAACACCCCGATCGCCAAGAGGACCGAAGCCGCCGCCGCGGCGCACATCCAACGGACTTTCATCCGGCGCCGGCGGCCATCCGTTGCTAACTGCGCAGCCCTGCGCCGAGAAGCCTCGTGGCGTACTATCTGTAAGGCCCGCGCATTCGCCGCCGGGCGAGGCAACACGACTCGCATCGGAAGCAGTTCCATCAGCCCCTGGGCTTCGCGGACCGCCTCACGGCAAACCGTACAGCTTTCCAGGTGCTCACGAAACATCTCCGCCTCATCTGCGGACAACAGCCCCCGCTGATAGTCGATAGCCGTTTCGTCGGGATAGCCTTTACACACGGTTTTCTTCCTGTCTCTATGGGATAACCGATGTGCCGGCCTTTTGTGCTGCGGATTTTTCCTTTTTTCTCAGGTCCCCTTGACGGGAGCCCTTCATTGAAAACTCATCCCGTCCCATGCTACAATCTTGGCACCCGCCTAGCCCAAGTTACGCTGTTGCGCGGGAAAATGCAATGATTTGGGCCGGTCCGTGAATGTAAGTCCAATGGCGATGGCGTTTCTTTGGCCGCAAGGTGTTGTAGTGAAGACCTTCTTGCTT
>JBEKZQ010000062.1:0-17785 GCA_049509675.1 Thermoguttaceae bacterium
CCGACCACATCAGTGAGACGAAGCCGCTGACCACCTTCTGGAGGGAACGGCCCGCTCGGGCCACCGGCCAACGATCCTACCAGACCACCTCATAGGCGATGCAAAGTACAACTTGCACCCTCACGGCTGATTGGGGGTCGCGACGCACGGCAAACCGCAATTGCAAACCGAAATTGCTTCATGGCCCCGGATGTTGTGTCTTGATACAATACAAGGAACAGCGAGATGGCGTGGCTTCACGTTTTTTGGGACACACAACCGGGCGGCAACGCCGAGCACGTGGCCGAGCACGGCTTGGACATAGACGATGTCGAGCATGTTCTGAGGAACCCCGCAGAGTACAATATGAGCCGCAGCACCGGACGCCCGATGGTCTTCGGGTTCACCCCCTCGGGTGAGTACATCGCGGTGGTTTACGAAGAGTTGGATGAAGACACTGTGTACCCGTTGACCGCCTTTCCAATAGAGGACTGACCATGGCCCAAGAGAAACCGCCGAAACAACTGGCGAAGGAAGCCACGCGCATCATTGGCCGACTGCCCGGCGAAAAGCGTGCGGAACTCGACAGAGTCGTCGCGCAAGTGGAAGACGAGTTGGGCGACCGCATCAAGGAGGCCAGTCCCGCGCGGATTGCCCTGGCGAAATTGAAGGTGGTTCGTGTGCGTGAGGGGCGCAGCCTGGGCGAGATTGCCGAGAGGGCGGGGATCGACCGTGGGAACCTTAGTAAGTTGGAAAACAACGCCGACAATGTCGAACTCAACACCCTGGCGCGGTTGGCCGACGCCCTCGGTTATGATGTCGTCGTGGACCTCCGCAAACGACCTTAGTTTGACTGTATCCTGCACACCACATGTTGTGGTTTTACGGCGAACCGGACCGCAATTAGTAGTGGTTTTTCGTCGAACTGGATACAGTCAAATTAGTTGGGTGGACGCCAATCAAAACGCGGACGGCATCCCCATGTTCGACCTCGACTGCCTCATCTTCCCGGCAAGCAGCGGAACGGCGTACGGCTGCCGTCAATTGGATCCGCCCCAGTGGCAGCAGTTGGCGCAGGACCCGGCCGGACTGCTGTGGCGAAATGTGGATCGGCCCGTCAAAATTGCCCCGGAAAGCCTGATCGTGGAGGCCGACTTGCCACTCCGCACGGGCCCCAGGCGGATAGCCTACAAGCGCTACCGGCCGCGGAACGGGTGGAAGGCCTTTTGCAGCCTGTTTCGCACAGCCCGAGCCCTCCGCTCGTGGCGGCTGGCCCAGGTCTTGGCATCGCGGCGCATCCCTACCCCGTTAGCCCTGTTTGCCTATGTGCCGCATCGTTGGCGGCTGATGGAGCCCTCGTACCTGGCAACGGAGTGGATCGAGGGCGGTGAGAATCTGCACCTCTATGGCTGGCGGCTGGCCTGGTATCCCAATCGAGAGCGGGCGGCCCGGGCTTCCCGCTGTGCCGAGAGCCTGGGACGCCTGATCGGACTGCTGCACGCGGCCCAAATCGACCATCGCGACCTCAAAGGGGCTAATCTGATGGTCGTCGAGCGCGGGTCGGACGTGCGCACCTTTCTCGTGGACTTGGATGGCGTGCGTCTGAGGAAGCGACTCGCCTTCCGCCGTCGCGCGGCAAACCTGGCGCGGCTGGCGGCAGGGCTCTCGGCACATCCCTGGGTGACGCGCTCCGCTTGTTGCCGCTTCTTGCGGGCCTATGCGGCCCAGTTCCCCTCGGGCGCAGTCGAGTGGAAGCCGCTCTGGCGAGCGGTGGCTACCCGCAGTGGCCGTTTGACTCGCCGCAAACGCCGCCGCGCGGAACCCGTGTTGTGAGTCGGCGGGCAGTGGGCGGCCGTGAAGGGCGGCAAGCTGGAAATGGATGTGCGCCGTACTCCTCTCGCTCCGCGAGAGGTCTGACATCTCGCGGAGCGAGATGAGCACAAGTGGCACGCCACACTTCAACTCGGTTGGCCGTCGGCCGGCGCCGCTTCGCCGTGTTCCGCAACCAGGACGCCTGCGACGGCCGGTTCCAAAGGGCGGGAATCGAAGATCGATTCGCACTTCTCGCCGTTGTGGCGGAAGACGCAGTTCCGTCCCGCCGTCTTGGCCGTATAGAGCGCGTCGTCGGCGCGGGCGATCAGCGAGTCCTGCGTATCACCGTCGTGCGACATGGCCACGCCCGCACTCACGGTTATGTCCAGTTTCTGCTCGACGTGGGCCCGCAGCCGCTCGGCCAGGATGCTGGCGCCGTCCAGTTCCGTTTGCGGCATGACGACGACGAACTCTTCGCCGCCGTAGCGCGCCAGGACGTCGGTTTCGCGCAGGACTTCGTCGAAGACGCGGGCCAGGTTGCGCAGCACGGTGTCGCCGTACACGTGCCCCTCTTTGTCGTTGACGGCCTTGAAATGGTCGATGTCGAACATCGCCACGGCGAAGGGCACCTGGTAGCGGTTCTTCATGGCCAACTGGATGGAGAGCGTGTCGTCCAGTCCGCGGCGATTGTTGACGCCCGTGAGCGGATCGGTGCGGACCTCGGTGAAGGTCATCAGGTTCGCGCTCTGCTGGCGGAGCTCATCGTAGGCGCTGGCCACCTTGGCGGCCAGCCGGAGGGTGGGCTTGAGGATCTCTTCGGTCTCGCGGCACAGTTCCTTCCAGGGGGCGTCGTCATTGTCCGCACCCAGTCGGCCCACGCGCTCGCGGAACTTGCTCACGCTGGCGTGATGGGCCGCGAGGTTCTTGCGCAGGTCCCAAGCGATTTTTTCCAATTCGGCCGCCACCATCTGCGCACGGCGCAATTCGCGCCGCGAGCGGTTCGCCACGTCGCCTCGCGCCAGGGAGCGGCGGCAGCCGAACACGTAACCGATGGTCGCCACGATCGCCAGGGCCAACGGCACCGGCATGGGGATAGTCCACAGATCGGCAATTAACACGATCGCCTCCCGAGAAACAGCTACGCGGGGGTCCCAGAGCATTGACACTTCGCCTAATGAACTCTAGGTCACAAAAATACATTCGCAAGAACATATTCAATGTACTTTGAGGATGTAACACGAATGAGGTATGCGCAATCCTGCCCCCTCGCTGCCCAGGAGAACTGCAAAGTCTAACGCGAAGGCACCCAGAGGGTACCCGGGTCCATGTTTTCGCTCGTAAGTTCGGCCAAATGGCAATGCCTATCAGCCGAAAAATGGACCAGACCCCGACTTCGCGGTTCTCCTGCTTCGGCTGCCCGCCGGGCTCCCAACATTCGCCCCGGCGCGGTAAAATACCCTACCGATTGCGACCACGGATACCAGCAAGACATGAGTTTACAAAGATCAATAGCCTGTCGGCGAGTTTCTTGGACGGCAGTTTGCCTGGCGCTTGGGCTGCCGCTGATCGGGTGCAACACGGGGCGAAGCGAAGTGCCGGCCGACGAGGCGGCCAAGCCCACCCGGTTCACCCCCGCGTCCCAGAGTACCCAGGCAGTGGCCCAAACCAAGTCGCTCGGCGACGATCCGGCCTTCGCTGCCACCCTGGAGCGGTTGGAAAAGGCGCTGCACTCCGCCGAGAAGCTCCGCGACTACTCGGCCCTGTTGGTTTCCCGCGAGAAAATCGGCGATCAACTCGCCGACCGTGCCCTGTTCGTCAAAATCCGCCACGAGCCGTTCAGCGTCTACGCCTATGTGCTGGCCCCGGACAGTCAAAAAGGCGAGGAAGCGATTTACGTGGCCGGCAAGAACGACGGAAAGGTGTTGGCCCATAGCACGGGCCTGACCGGCTGGACGTTGGGCACGCTATCGCTGGCCCCCGATAGCCAGGTCTTCATGCGGAGCCAGCGTTCGCCGATCCTCGACATCGGCATCCTCAACCTTTGCCGCCGCTGGGTCGATCGGGCCAGGAAAGAGAGCAAGCAAAAGGCCTGCGGCGAATACCTGACCAAGACCGTTGCCGGCGCGAAGCTCAACGGTCGCTCCTGCACGTGCATCGAGGTGGTGCATCCGCGGCGGGCCGAGCGGTTCCGCTTTTATGCCGGCCGGTTCTTCATCGATGACCAACTCGGCGTACCGCTGCACTACGAGGCCTATGACTGGCCCGCGCGGCCCGGGACATCAGCCGAACTGTTGGAAGAATACTCGTACCTGGATGTTCTGCCGAACCAGGGTTTCACGGACGCCGACTTCGACGCGCAGAACCCCAAGTACGGGTTCAAGTAAAAGAGGGATTGGGGATTAGGGATTGGGCGCAAGCGAATTGAGGCTGGGACCTTGGCGTCAGCTTCTAATCCCTAATCCCTATTCCCTATCCCTTCCTCTCACCGCACCGTGCCGGCCTGATTCTTGGTGGCCATGGCCTGGTAGCGGTCGGCCTTTTCCGCTTCGCCCAACTGGCGATGCATCCAGGCGAGATTGTTGTAGGGAACGACCAGGGCGGTTGTGTCGGAAGCACCGCGCCGCATGGCCTGCTCCATCAATCCCACGCCCCGCTCGGTGAGCGTGATGGCTTTCTGGTGCTGTCCCGTCTTCCAGTACGAGACGCCCATGGCCACCAGCGTTTCCCCATGCCGGCCCAACTCAAAGAAAGCCTCGCGGGTCAACGGCCTTTCGAATAGCGGCAGGGCCTTGTCGAACCACGCCACGGCCGTGCGATGATTGTCTTCACGAATGGCGTGGATCGCTCCCAGGCGGAAATAGAGCCGGCCCAGAAAGTACGCGTTCATGGGCGAGCGGTCCTGCCGCTTGCTGCGCTCGATGTACTCGACGGCCAACTCGCCGTATTTCAGCGCCGCATCGTGATCGGAGCGGGCCTGATAGATCTGTAGGGCGTCGTACAGGGCCAGGCCCAGCTCCCACTGGATCTCTGCCTTGCGGCTGGGGACGGTTGCCGCCGCGATCAGGGCGTCGCCGCTGCGGATCGCCTCCTGGGCCCAATGGGCCGGCTCGAGGCTGCCGCGCAAACCCACGCACGCGCCCAAGGCGCGGGTGGCGACGCGGAAGCGATAGACCTCGCTGCCTTCCTCATTCTTGATCAGGTCCTCGGCGAAGGTCGATGCCTTGTCGAGCCAGATCTCGACCACCTTGTCTTTCTGCCGCCAACTGCCCCAGGCAATGGCATGGGCGCCGCCCAGGTGCGCGTCGACCAGCACTTCCTTGGCGGCGGTGCGAACGGCCGGATGCTTGCTGGCGACGACGGCGCCGGCCTCCTGAATCGCGCTTGAGTAGTAGTCGGCCGCCTGCTTGTAGTTGGGCGTCAAACCCGAGGCCGCCAGGTCGCCCAGCAGGCACAGTGCGCGGGCCTTGACGTACGGGCGCTGGGCACCCAGTTCCAGCGCTTTGCGGGCTTCCGCGGTGGCTTCCGTCAACTCGCCGGCTTGGCTGAGGAATTGGGCCCGGGTGGCCCGATAGCGGCCCTCTTTCGGGTCCAGTCGCACTGCCTCGGCCGTGTCGGCGGCCGCCTTCTCCAGTTCGCCCATGGCCGCCAGGGCCCGGCTCCGCAACCAATGCGCGCGGGCGTTGTCGGGCTGGAGCTTCAAGGCCTCATCCAGGTCGTGCAGGCTGGCGTCGTAACGGCTGTCGAGATTCGCCTCGGCACGCAATATGAACGGCTCGGCCGTGACCGGTTCCAGAACAATGTGCGTGATCTTCATGGGCCCCTTGCCCGGCTGCTGGCCGGGCTCGAAGGCAAAGGAGATGCCGCGCTCCGGATAGACCTGCCCCAGCACCTCGCCCAGATCGCTGGAAATCAAGGCCGGCTGGATCTTGTCCAAGTCGAGTTGTTGGGCAACCTTGTCGGCAAGGAAACTGTGATCGAAACGAATGATGATCGAAGTCACCTTGTTGGCAAAATAACTGACTTCCACGCGATCGAAGGGCTGCACGGCGTGCAACTGCACGATCGTCTTGTCCTGTTCGCGGCTTTGCCGGGCCGGCCCCCAAGCCTTGCGGACGTCCTCCATCGTGCTCTCGCCGGGAGTGACTCCCCTGAGGCTGGCGACTTCGACATGTGTCGGGTCGGCGTGCTTTGCGGCTGAGGGCGAATCGGCCTTCTCCTCAGCGGCCGGTTTGGGCTCGGCCGGAATGGGCGTGGCCGGCGTGGGCTCGGCCGGAATAGGTTCGGCCGCAGTCGGCGCCGCAGCAGGGGCCGCATGGGGAGCGATGGTCGCGGGCGGCTCTGTGGGCAGTTCGGCCAAAGCGGCCGGTTCCTTCGTCGATCGCAGCGTCTGGGCCGCAGCCGGACTGGCCAGGGCCCAGAACAGTGTGCAACACAGAAAACACCTTGCTACCACGCCTAGAGATTGCAGTCGCATCGCGTTCCTCCTTGAACGCCGGCAAGCGGGACCCGGGAAACCCGCCATTAGAATCGGTCCCGAGCCTGCTTGATTCGTGGAAATACAGTATTCGCGTGGCAGTCTACCTGGGAAGTTCGGCCTAAGTCTATATGTATTTCGATAATTTGGGCCGATTCAGCCTTGTAGACCGTCCAAGTCCCGATAGTTTCGCTATTTCACGACAAACAGCACGCCACAACGGGTTGTATACATGTCCACCTATAGGGTTGGTCAAGCGCAGCGAGCCCCACCGTTTCTGGCTCTTCCGGTCTTGCGTGCAAGACCTGAGAAACACGGCCTTCAGGCCGACGACGATCTCGCGTAGCTCGCCGAGATTGAGAGGTAGTGCCGCCATCCCGGCCGTCAGTCACAGGCTGGAAGCCACTGCTACGTGTCGCGCATCGCAACCTTGCAGTTCTCTTGGAAAATTTTTCACGAATTTTGCGCAAGTCGCTTGACATACCCGCCGCAATCTGATAAGATAGAGTGCTGTGCTACTGGTCTGTCCATTTCGACATTACCGGTCGGGTGCCACTGCTGGCTTGTCCAGCAGTGCTGGAAACACGGTTGGGCAAGCCAACCGTGGCACCCGTAAACTCAAGTTGGACAGACCACTACCCAATTGTCACAAATAGCCCAAAAAAACAGGCAGCGCGAACGCTAACTCCTGGTCCGCCAACGAATTGGGCGTCTGGGGGATCGACCAGGAGCGGGCGTTTTGCCCAGGAATGGGTCGTCTTTCGCGACTTTGTCGGTGCGGATGTCTAGCGAACCGCGCCGGGGCTGCCCAAAGTTTCCTCTCTGCTCTCTCTTCGCTCGTCTCCCGGCGCAACCGACCTCGCCGCGAAGGATCCAAAGTACTCCTCTCGCTCCGCGAGAGGTCTGACATCTCGCTCCAGCGAGATGAGTACGTCAGGCCGTAGGACGGATTGCTAATCCGTCCTTGGAAACCAGACGGATTAGCAATCCGTCCTACGGTAGCAACAAGGGGAGGACAACGATGAAACGCAAGCTGAACATGATGATCCTGGCGGCGGCCGTGGCGGCCGCGGGCGTGCTGTCCGCCCGGGCCAGCACGATCACCATGGCCATGGTCACCGTGGGCGATCCGGGCAACGCGGCGGATACGAACGGCTACGGTGCGGTCAGCTACACCTACCAGATGGGTAAGTACGACGTGACGACTTCGCAGTACGCCGCTTTCCTCAACGCCGTTGCCCAGACGGCGGACCCATACGGTTTATACAACCCGAACATGGCGCCCGGATGGGCCTCCTGCGGCATTTCTCAATCCATCAGCTCGGGCACCTACAGCTACGCGACCACCAAGAACGGCAATTTCCCAGTCAACTACGTCTCATGGGGCGACGCGGCGCGCTTCTGCAACTGGCTGCAAAATGGTCAGCCAAATGGGCCCGAGGGGAACGGCACGACGGAAACGGGGACGTACACCTTAAGTGGCGGAACGTCCGACGCGGCACTGATGGCGATCATCCGCAACCCCGGGGCGACCTATTTCATCCCCTCGGAGGATGAATAGTATAAGGCAGCGTATTACATGAGCGGCAGCACCAACGCGGGTTATTGGACCTATCCGACGCAGAGCAATACGGCGCCAAGCAACGTGCTCTCGGCCTCCGGCACAAACAACGCCAATTTCGACTACTCGGATCCAACGAATTACCTGACGCCGGTCGGGGCATATGCGGCATCTCCCGGCCCCTATGGTACGTTTGATCAAGGCGGCGATCTCTTCCAGTGGAACGAAGCGAACATCGGCGGTTCGTCGCGGGGTTTGCGTGGCGGGGTGTTCTACTTCGACTCGAACCCCCTGGCCTCCTCTTACCGCCTTACCAGCATCGGCCCGTCGTACGATGGCTACTCCGCAGGCTTCCGTGTTGCAAGTAGCGCAGCGAGCCCTGAGCCCGGTAGTGTCGCCATGCTGCTTGCCGGCGCGTTGGCGTTTGGAATCTGGAGACTACGCCGGAACGCCTGAGGCGCCTGCATCCAGCCCGATTCATCGGGCTTTCCGCCGTAGGCGGTTCTAGGCCCGTGCTTCAGCACGGGTAGACCGGCGCGACCGCGCTTTGCCAACCCGACATGAACGTCGCGCCTACTACCGCCTACGGCGGGAAGGGTCGTGAACGACCCTGGAAACACGGTATCCGCGTATTTTGCACCCAACCCCGCAATTGAACTCGGGCCGTTAGCGTTGTTCGCCGAGGGCCGTCCACAGCGGGGCCGACAAGACGGTTCGGACCGCCCCACGTTCGGCCGCTTCGCCAAGTACTGCGCCGAGAGGAAAGCCATGCCAGCGACTGCGACGACGGAAAGCTTACCGATCGTCATGTCGCAGCTCGCCCCGCCTGCAGGAGCTTCAAGGGTTCGGTGCGCCCCGTGGCGATAGCGGGCCACAGGGCTGCGAGCAAGCACAAGCCTAGCGTGGCGCCAAAGCCAATCGCCAATTTGGCCCAGGGAATGATCAGCGGCACGATCTGCCCGCCACGGATATTGATGTAACGCGTTATGCCCGTGCCGCAATAGCCGGCCATTACGCCGAAGCCGAGGCTCAGCAGGCAAGCCACGATGCCGACCAGGATCGCTTCCGCTAGGATCATCCGGAAGAGTCCAAAACGTGTGACGCCGATCGCGCGCAGGACTCCCATGTCCCATCGGCGCGCACGGATCGACGAAAGCACGGTGTTGACGACGCCCAGCGAGGCCACGGCTAGCGTTATCAACGGCAAGAGACTCAGGGTCCAGATGATGCCGTCGGCGCGTGCGCTGATTGTTTTGCGAACCGTTTCGGCCGATTGCAGGGCCACGTTGGCGGTGTAATCCCGCCGGCGACCGCCGGACCCCCTGTCGCCCATCGGTCCCCGCCGGCGCTGCTTGGCTTTGGCGAGGTTGATGTCGAAGTTCCGCCGGGCGATCGTTTGCAGCGACTCCTTGATTTCGTCCTCGGTCGCCGTGCCGTCCAGGTTCATCCAGAAGAAGGTTACCCGGTTGATGGCGAAGTCGCGCCGCACCTGATCGTACTGAGTGAACATCAGCCCGGCCGATCGGCCCCCGTCGCGATTTCGCAGGCCGATCTTGCTCATCCAATGCCAGCCGGTCATCGACACGACGCAGGCGATTTCGTACTCGACGCGCTGCTCGGGCGAGTCGGGCGGAATCACCGTGAACTTGCTGCCCACGCCCAGGCCGCTCTCGCGTTGAAAATGATCGGGAACCAGACAGTAACGACCCCGCTTGAGTTTCTCCAGGGCCTCGCGGCGCGATCCCTCGACGAATTGGAAGTCGAACATGGGCTTCTTGCCCCCCAGCGCCATCTCGGGATCGACGCCCAACATGACACAGTTGTCCTGGCGCGAGGAAGACGCGCGTATGCGGGCCCCGGTGTAATCCTCGGCAAATTTGGTCTGCTCGACCGCCAGCGGCAGGCATTGGTCGGCCACGACCCCTTTCACGTGGCGGACCGATTCGATCTCCGAATCGGGCACGCCCACCGGCGTCATGCCGACCACCAGGTCCGGAACCCAATCGCCGGGCATGAACGGTTCGAGCATGGAATAGCCCCAGGTTTGCATGGCGACGAACAGCCCGAGACCGATGGTGAGCGCCGCCGTGGTTCCCACCGTCCGCCAGAGATTGCCGGTAAGCTGCGTGGCCAGCAACCGTGAGTTGACCCCCACCAGCCGGGCGATAACGGGCCCGAGAATCTTCTCGGTAAACGTGATGGTTAGCGGCGCCAACAGCACGAATCCAATACCCATGGCCGGGCAACCCAAGATCGCCGAGACGGCATAACGTGCGGTGTCCGGCATCGGAATCCAAAACACGACGAGCGGGTTTACGGAGATAAGGAGCAGACCGACCACGGTGGCGCCCCAAGAGAAGCGCGCCGACCGCATGCGCGGGCGAACCGCCATCGCCTCCAGCGGACTGACTCGCGTAGCTCTCCACGCGGGAAGGACGGAAGCCGCCAGTGATCCGCCTAACGCACAGATGCCCGAGAGCACGATGCACCAGAAACCCAGCGACACTCCCATCGGGAAGAAGGACGGCCGCAAATGGTTCACGATTTCCAACAGTCCCCAACCGGCCAGCAAACCGCCTCCCCAACCGATCAGCCCCAGCAACAGACTTTCCAGGGCAATCATGGCGCCGACTTGCACCTTCGTGAGCGAAACCGCGCGCAGCATGGCGAACTGTCGGATGCGCTCATCCACGCCCATATTGAGCGTGGTGAAAATGATGAATAGCGCTGCCAAGAGCGAAATGCCGGTAGCCGATAATGCCTGCCCACGGATGCTTTCCGAGGTCGAACTCTGCTGGAGTTCGGCCCCGACGTCCTCCTGGGCTTGGATCTCCGCCGGCGGATTGGCCCGGGCCAACGCCTCGGCCCAATGGGTCCGAAACTCGCCGATCTTGATGCCTTTGGCCAGGACGACGCCCGCAAAGTCGATCTTCGCGGGAGTTCCGGCGAGTTTCTCGGCTAGCGTCCAGGGCACATAGAGGGCGGCGACTGCCGGTCCGTGGGTCAGGGGCGGGCCGCGCGAGGGCGGCAGACCGATCATGAAGCTCTCCCTGGGCACGCTCTTTCGCTGCTCGACAATTCCGACGATCTTCAGCGTGAACTCGTCTTCGGCCCGGTTGGCGGAGACGATCACGTCGTCTCCTGGCTTAACGCCCAACTGCTGCGCCAAACCCTTGCCGATGACCGCTTCGCGGAGTTGCGGGTGCGCGGCGTCGATCCACTTGCCTTGAACCAGTGGATAGGGCGGCTCGGCCGCGTTGGTGCCGACCAGGGTCGGCGTTTCGACGGGACGCGGCGTCATCCGACGGAACGCGTTCTCCGGCGTGAGGGGCGGCCCGTTTTCCGGTCTGAGGGCAGGCGAGTTTTCCGACTCGACGGAACCGGCCGTTTTCCTTGCTGCCTTGATCCTCACGCGGGATTGAAACACCGGATCCACCGCGGCGACGGCCGGGTCTTGCCGCAGCGAGTCGACCACCTCCCGCGACAGCGGCGGCAGGGGAGAATCCTCGGGTCCCACCGGCAGGACAACCAGTTCGTATCTGCCCAAGTACTTCTCGGACAATTCCCGAAAACTCTGCACGAGCGAATCGTAGCCGCTCACCACCCAGACCACGACGCATGCGGCAGCGATCGTGGAAAGGATGGTCAATAACAACCGTCCAGGCCGCCTCCGAATGTCGGCCATGACCAGCTTGCTAACAACCGCAAACTCGCCTCTAGTCATAACTACTTCCGGGCTTTGGGAGTCAGGGGGTGGCCAGTGATTCAGGGGCGGCAGCGATGTTCACGACATCCTGGTAATGGGCCGCCAGCGTTTGGGCGTCCTTGAATGCGCCGGTGCCGAACTGCGTAAGGATACAGCCGTCTTTCATCACCACCACGCGCTGTGCCCATGCGGCCACAGCCGGCTCGTGGGTCACGACCACGATCGTCCGATGTTGTTCTTCGCACAGTTCACGCAGCAACCGGCATATCTTCTGTCCGGTAACAGAATCGAGACTGCCGGTCGGCTCGTCGGCCAGGACCAAGGCCGGATCGTTGACCAGCGCACGAGCGATTGCCACTCGCTGCTGTTCGCCGCCGCTGAGCGCGTCGGGCCGATGATGACGCCGCGAAACCAGCCCCAAACGATTGAGCAGGCGTTCCACCCGCTCGTCGATCTTATTATTGCGCCCGTCGGCCAGGATGGGCAGGGTGATGTTGTCGTCGGCCGTCAGCGAAGGAATCAAATTGAATGCCTGAAAGACAAGACCGATTTTGCGCCGGCGGAACCGCGTCAGTTGTCCGTCCGACATGCTGGACAGATCGGCGCCGTCGATGACCACGCGGCCTTCATCGGGGGGGGCAAGCCCTGCCATGACGTGCAGCAGCGTGCTCTTGCCCGAGCCGCTGGCTCCCATGACGGCGACGAATTCCCCTTCTTCGATCCGTAAGCAAACATTCTTGATTGCCTCGACCACCGACTCGCCCTGACGAAAACGTTTGGTCGCGCCTTCCACACGAACGGGAATCCTGCCGGCGGGTTGCTCTGTCAACACGAAAGAGACTCCTGTAAGGGAAACGTGGCTATGGCAACCCAATCACACTCCCACTGCGCGTCGGTGCGGACGATCGCAGCACTATTGTTCGATGCTCGGCGTCGGGCTGGCCGCTCTCATGGGTTTCTCTTCCACGGGCTTCAAGTCAATCGTTGCCAGTTCCGTGGTTTCAGCCGCGATATGGACGCTTGCGGCCGGTTTCTTCGGATCTGCATAATGTTGTTGAAGGCGATCCGGCCCGGGTTCGTCATCGACTTGGCCCTTGATCCGTGGCCCCGGCCAGATGACGGTCAGGGCGAAGTCGCCGACCGGCGCGCCGTCCCGGGTCGCAAACGTGGTCAGGTGGAAGGAACCGTCCGATTGGACCGTGGCGTGCGGGCGCATGAGGGGCTGTTCCCTGCCGCCGACCGGATACAGAACGACCTCGCTATTGACCGCGGGTTCTCCAGCGATGAGCAGCTTGCCGCTGACCGGATGGACCGCTGGTCGGTCGCCGTGTTTCGCTCCGCAGCCACAAAGCGTCAGGCACAAACCGAGAGCAAGAACTGTTCGTGATATGGTCATGGGGTTGGTCCTCACGCTGTTGGGTTTGCGGCAAACCACTCAGAATTCCGTTCCGCCAAGTGACTCGGCAGCGCGGACTTCCGCGCTGTCCACGCCGCCGCTCCGCGCGGTAATGATGGCGCCGAGCACGGTTGGAGACAGCCCTTGGCCCAGAAAGTGGACGGCGCCGTCGCAGAAGACGGCGTTGGCGCCGCCGCGATGGAAACTGTAGATGCCTTGCGAGTTGTTCATATTGATCGAGTTGTTGCCGTTAAGCGTCACGCCGTCGTCCGAATACGTATAGAATATGCTGGTCTGGTACGACGCCCAGCATCCCCACCACGCGGGATTCGTCTGCGTGTAGGTAGTGCCGTTGATCGTGGTCGTGACGTTATTCGGGGCGCTGCTCGTGCTCGTGGTCAATTGCTTTGCGCCTAAGATGTACCAGTCGGGCCGTCCCCCCTGTTCCGTAATCAGCAGCGTAGAACTCAAGCCGTCAGTGATTTCCGCCGAGGCCCTGAAGCGGTTGTCGGCCAGGGCCGTCTCGGTGTTCTGCGAGTAGGCCGTATTGGTTGCCGAGTCGGCGAACCACCAGGCGTGGACGCCGTTGGCACCGAAGTAGTCGCCCGCGATCCCGGTCCCAGCGGCGTTCTGGTTAACATCACATATCGCCATGCTGCGGTTCGGCTGAGTAGCTGGACAGCTAAAGACGGCAATGGACTTGTTAATGGCCTCCGCGTTCACCGTATCGTAGAAGTTGTTTTCGTAGTTATAGAGACGCTGAATATTCTTCAATTCCAGGTAGGGAAGGATGATCGCTCCCCAGCCGCAGTATCCCTTGTTGGTCACCGCCGGCGTCCATGTTGGCCCATAACGTCGCGGAGGAAGTCCCTTGTACGCATTCTCGAAACTGAGCATAGCCAAGCCAATCTGCTTGAGATTGTTCGCGCACGCCGAACGTCGCGCCGAGTCTCGGGCAGCCTGTACCGCCGGCAACAACAGGGCTGCCAACATCCCAATAATGGTGATCACCACAAGCAATTCCACCAGGGTAAATCCCTTGCGATGCTCTTTTGAACGCCGGTAACTCATGGCGGTCTCCAAAAAACATGTGTGAAGGTGAGAAGCCGGAACCCATTTCCGACGGAGCCCCCCCCATACCATCAGCAGCCCAACGGATCGCGACCTTCCGCGCGGCGTGTGCGTATTGATACAGTCGATGACGCAGGCTAGCATCTTCTGTGCCAAATGCGAGAGACTTGTCAATTCCCCGGTATCCTGCGGAGATGCGAGTATTGCCGAGGTGATGCCTAACAGCCATTTCCGTTGCCGTGTCGAAATTCCCGCCACGCCTGTCGGAAGTTTCGCCACGCGTGTTGAATCGACCCATCCGCATGAAGGGGCTGGGGCACACGATGACCTTCGCGGGGCAACGCCTATGAAACGCGGCTTCGCGCCGAACGAAAATGGCTGCCAAACAGAGAAAAACCACGCGCCCGCTAGGCACAGGGGGGGGCCTTGGTAAGATACCTATGTGAGGCTGAATCGGTTCCAGACTCGCCAGAAACGGGAAATGTCGGTTGCCGTAGCTTCCCATCCGCGTTCATCGGTGGCTCCTTCTGCGGGCGGTTTGCGAGATCGTTGCGAGCCTTTTGACAAGCGAGGGCGGCGAGACGATCGCCGCCGACAGCTTCTGACGTTCGCGTTCTCAACCAGAGGTGCATCATGTTGCGGACAGCGCTGCTTGCCACGCTCCTCCTGGCGGCCGACAACGTCGGCCAACAGAACCCGACCGCGATCGCGTTTCTCCGAACGCTTCAAACGCCCTCCGGCGGGTTCGTTACCGTCGCGCCTCCCAAGGGGACAGAGCCTCGGCCGTCTTTGCGCACCACGCGCACGGGGCTGCGCTGTTTCCGGCTCTTGGGAGGCCAGCCTGCGGACCGCCCGGCGGTCATCCGCTACCTCAAAGCCTGCTACGACCCGAAGAGCGGCGGGTTCTCTGACCGGCCGGGAACGAAGCCGGACGCGATCAGCACGGCCGTCGGGCTCATGATCCTGGGCGAGTTGCAACTCCCCATCCAGCCGTACCGTGAAGCTGGTTTGAAGTTCATGAATGAGAACACCGCGGGATTTGAACAGATCCGCATGGTCGCCTCCGCACTGGAAGAGCTTGGCAGACGGGTGCCGCAAGCCGACCGATGGCTCAAGGTGATTGCTCAGGCGCGCAACTCGGACGGCTCTTATGGCCAAGGTCCGGGAAAAGCCCGGACGACTGCCCTCTATGTGGTAGCCCAGTTGCGGCTTGGGGGAAAGCCGGAGTCGGATGAAGTGGTGTTAAAGGTGCTCCGAGCCGGGCAGCGGGCGGACGGCGGCTTCGGCGGCGACAAGGAAGGCGGCTCCGACCTCGAAGCATGCTACCGCGTGGTGCGTCTGTTCTCTCGCCTCAACGCCCAGCCCGGGAGGCCACAGGAACTTCGGGCTTTCATCGCTCGCTGCCGGAACGCCGATGGGGGCTACGGCACGCGGCCCGGCGAGCCGTCGTCACTCCACGGAACATATTATGCAACCATCGTGCGCCACTGGATGGACGGCGGCAAATGACCGTTCAATCCTTGAGCAGTCCGGCAAGCCCCTGCCGGGCAACAAGATGATCGCGTCCGGCAACAGACTGCTCGGGTGATGGTGGAGGCCGGAAAGCGGCGGATCAAGGTCTGGCTGGGGGCGGTCGCGAACCACTACCGTTGTTCGCCCAGGGCCTTCCACAGCGGAGCCGACAAGACGGTTCGGACCGCCGCCAGAGAGGCCAACAGACCGACCGCCAGCACCAACAGGAGCGTAGCGGCAAGCGAGTGCCAGGGGATCGTTGCGGCGCGACCGACGAGGTGCGGCAGAATGGCCACCAATGCCGCCAGAATTCCCGCGATCAGGCCCGCCAGCAGCAGAAGCATGTTCTCCAGCAGCACGAGTTCCACCAGCGCGCGACGGCGGAAACCGGCCGCCCGCAGCAGCGCCAATTCCCCTCGGCGTTCCAAGACGTTTCGCAACTGCACGGCCCCCAGGCCGATGGTGCCCAGCAACAGGCCCAGGCCGCCGAGGCTCTGGAACGCCGCGAGGTACGTGTTCTCGACGGCCATGAAAGCGGCCAGGCGTTGGCCGGTCGTCTCGGCGGCGAAGCCGTAATCGCCGAGCGTCTCTTCGAGCGCGCCGCGCACCTGCGGCAGTTTTTCCGCCGGCGCTTCGATCAGGAAGAAGCGATACCCGCCGAGCTGCGGATCGATCCGCAACAGGGCCGTTTCGCTCACCAGCAAATCGCCCTGGAAAATGCTGTCGGCCAGCAACGCTGCCACGCGCAGGCGGACCTTTCGCCCTTGCGAGTCGTCGATCTCGTAGACGGCATCCGGGCCTTCCAGGTGCAGCGCATACGTGGCGGTCGTCCCGTCCAGAATCATCGGCACGTCCTGGCCCGCGCCGGCCGTTTCATCCAAGAGCCGCCACGGGTTGGGCAGAGCGGCCGATGCGCCGACCCAAGCGAAACCACCCCGGGCGATCAGCCGCGGGGTCACGCCCAGCAGGCGCGGTTGCCGCGGTTGATAGAGATTGCGGCAACTGGCATCGTCGCCCGCTTTGGCCCGCAAAGCGAAGATCGTGCAGCCGGCCAACAGCCGGTCATCGGCGTCGGAAAAACCCAACTGCATGCGGCCTTCGTGCGTATTGAGGTCCTGATAGACGGGCTGATCGCACTCGGCCACCAGGGCGAAGCCGCCGCTGCCGCCGGCCAACAGGGGCGAGCCCTGGGGCGGCTCCGCGTGGAACGCGGCCACCGCCACGATCACGAAGCAGGCTGCGGCGATCAGGCCCATGCTCAGGGCGCTGCGGCCCGGGTTGCGGGCAGCGTTTCGCACGGCCAAGCGCAGCAGGTTGCCCCGGCCCGGGGCAACCGCTGCTCCCGTTCGGCCTGCGCGGAGATGGATCCAGGCGAGCGACATGAGAACGGTCAAGGCCAGCGCGCCGACAGCGAAGAACGCCCCCGCCTGGGCCTCGTCGCCAAGCTGCAAGTTCATGAGCACGACCGCAGGGGCAAGGATCAGCAAAGCGGCGGCCAGGTCCAGCACAACACTAGCCCGAAGCGCAAGCGAGGGAGGAATCGGCAAGAGCGCCCGTATTTGCGACCCTCGCTTGCGCTTCGGGCTAGTGTTTTCCGGACGCGACATTTCTGCCGCGGCAATGGAGCCGGCAAGGAGTCGCCGGGGCGGAATTCCCGCCATGCGCCGCACGGACCAGGCGATTACGGCGAAGGCCACGACCAGGCCGACCGCATAGCCCAGCAACAGGCTTTGCGGCGTCACGTACAACCGCAGCCGCGGGGTATTCACGGCCGCCAGCCACCACGTGCGCAGCCCGAGGAGCAGGATTGCCGCGTACACAATCGCGCCGGCCACGCCCACCAGGCTGCCGATCGTCGCCAGCAGAAGGCCTTCGGCGGCCAACAGTCGGCCCAGCCGGCGGGGAGCCATGCCGATCGCCAAGAGAATGCCGGCCTCGGTTGCCCGCCGCTCGACGCCCAAGCGAAACAGCAGGCCCACCAAAATCACCGCGGCGGCAATGATGAACGAGCTGAAGGCCAGGAACAAGACGTCGAACGGCGTGCTTCCGGCCGACGCGGCCAGTCCCTGCTGCCGGACCGGTTGGAAAACCAGGCCCAGCGCCGCCGGATCGATGCGGAGCTTCCGTCGCAAATCGGCCAGGCCGGCCGGCGGTGCAACGCGGATCGAGGTCGTTTGCCCGAAACGACTTGACCACAGTCGTCGCCCCAAGGCCAGCGAGACAAATGCCTTGGGCGTCGGTCCGTGCTCGCGCCAGTACTGGTCGTCTATAGGC
>JBEKZQ010000620.1:0-2949 GCA_049509675.1 Thermoguttaceae bacterium
CAGGAGTCGCAAATCCCCGTTCGGGGCGAGCAGCACAACAGCGCGCAACACCCCTGCCACTTCTAGTGGGTTTAGCGATGCTTGGCGTAGTTGCTCAGCGGAAGCGCCGGATATGACGAGCGTACAAGTCACGCAGCACCTCTCGCGGCCTTGGCGAGCTCGGCATAGATCAGCGCGAAATAGCTTTCGAGGCAATCCACACCCGCCATCCAACGATTTGCATCCAGATGCCGCGACCATCTCTGCCAGCTTCGGCCAAGATGATTCTCGATGGACTCCGTCGCAGGGATGCCTGATCCGTCGAGCCTCCTAACGGCGGGACTGAACCACCACATGTCGGGAGGCACGTCGGGATAGCCAGGATTAAGCCGAAGCAATAAATCGGCCTGAGCAAGGTTAAGTCCTGATGGGAGCGGCAACGCCGGCACGGTGACGCAGGTCATGCCGGCTTCCACGATCACTTCGTATTTCAGGGATTTGCCATCCAGAAATGCAGTATCGATGCTCGGTAGCATGATCTCAGCCCTTGGCGCCCGGGTTAATCTGCGCGGGCGCCGTGAAGAAGCGCATACCGTCCTTTAGTTTTACGACCGTTTCGTTTTCGATTTTCTTGTCGGAACCGCCTGGAACGACCTCGAAGAGGTCGCGGTCTGGCCCGATGGGCGGTTTCGGCAGCAACCGAAGCGCCTGCCCCGTCATCTCTTCCTGCCTGACCTGGAAAGTCTCCCGATCAATCTTGATGGTGACGGAGTGGTCGGGGCCAGAATTGTCGTCCCCGCCTCCGTGGTCGTTTCCATCGTGGGAATCGGATGAGCCGTTGTCGTTGTCCTGCATGTAAACCTCCATGTCTTGATACCTTGATACCACGACACCAAGGTGGTTGACAAGGGGGGTGTCTTGCCACCATATTCGGAGCATGAAAGCGCCAAAAGCTATGACAATTCGCCTATCGGCCGAGCAGGCCGAAGCCTTGGAGACGGTTGCCAGTGTGGAAGATCTGCCCGTGTCCGACGTGATTCGTGCTGCCATTTCGCAGCACATTGATGCGAGACGGAAAGACCCGGCTTTCCAGCTTGGGCTAAAGGAACGGATCACGATGGCGCGGCGCCTTCTGGACCGCTGAGTGGGAAAAGAGCGATGACCAAGAAGCCAGATATTGTGTTTACGGAACACGGTAGAAAGGTCGGGTCGAAGTCGGCTTCCGCGCGACGCGGAGTCGTCACTTTCGGCAGCGTTAGTGTTGTGGCCCCACCAGCAAACCCGGCTTTAGTGAGTAAGAACGTTCTGGCGGGACAATCGGCACTCGAACGGGCCGTCAAAAAGTTGACGCAACCCGGCGTGACCATTCGGTCGACTAAGGGCGTTCCGCTCTACTCTGTCGACGAGAATCGGCCCACGGTGATTGTGCGCCTACTTGACGGCGCTAAGCAGCGGGGTGTGCTGAAAGACGGGAAGTTTGAGCTCGTCGGTGAATGAGCTCATTCCCGCGGTCGCGCGGGTAGTCGAACTTCAAACGGCGTCCGAGAAACCTCTAGCTATCGTGCTCGCCGGGCACAATGGGTCGGGCAAGTCGACGATGTGGTACGAGCATGTGTCCTCGGTGCTCAAGATACCTCTCATAAACGCTGACCGTATGATGCTGTCTCTGTTGCCCGAGGTCGAACCCGGACACGCGCTCCCGGATTGGGCGACCGAAATCCGGGATGCCGATGCGAGTTGGATGAAGGTTGCACAGGAGGGGGTGCAGGCGTTTGTCGCCAAGGCTCTTGCCAACAAGGTCCCATTCGCAATGGAGACAGTCTTCTCCCACTGGCAACAGCAGGACGACGGGACGTTCGCTTCCAAAATCGACAATATTCGCGATATGCAGGCTGCGGGATATTTCGTTGTTCTGTTCTTCGTTGGGCTTGCGTCGGCGGATCTTTCAGTAATGCGTGTGGCCAGCCGGGTCGCATCGGGGGGGCATTCCGTTCCGAGCGAGACCTTATATCGGCGTTTCCCTAGGACGCAGACGGCGATCTCGCACGCTCTTCCGGTCGTTGATGCGGCCATTCTTGTCGACAACAGCAGAGATCAGGAACGTGCGTTCACGGTCTGTCGCGTACAGGCGGGGACAGATATCCTCTACGATTGGCGACAAACGGCCAATCTTCCGCCTGCCGCAGTCCAGCAGTGGCTTCAGGTCGTAGCGCCTGTTTGAGCGCCTTGCGCCCTGGACCACTCAAATTACCAGCAGCCGAAACGCCATTTGACTCCACGACGACTTGGCCGGAACTTCCGCACCGGCCGCGCGCATCGTTTTGCTATCCGATCGGGTGGGCGACGCTGTGGTGCGCGTCGCAGGCGCCTCGATCGGGAAGGCCGCCGGACCGGTGAATTCTCTGATCCCGATGCGGTGGAGCACCGCCGCGATGGCGCCGCGCGAATCGGGAAGCGGAGGCTTTACACCGGCCACGGCGGCGGTCGAACTGAGCAACCGGGCCGGATAGGACGATGACGACGAATCGGTGAACGCGGCCGTCGGCGGTCGGCCTTTTCGTGGCCGACTCGGGCGCCGCCGCAACTCCCGGCCTACCGTCGCAACGCCTTGGTCGCCTATACTGGAAGGCAAGCCGACATCGACGCCACGCATCCCCAGCATGCGCGAGAGCGGCACGACCGATCGGGAAGCGCATGCCTCTCTACGACGTACCTATATGGGCCATGGATGACGCGCCGTTTCCGTCCGCTGTCTTTTCCGGCGCGGGTTGGAAGCTGACTGCGCCCGAGGTGACGCTCGAGCCGGGCTCCACCTACCTGACGAAGCACGTCCGTCGCATGAGGAAGAAGTATTCGCAGTACGCGACCACGCACATTTCCGATGGACGGGGCCCGGGCCGGATCGCGCCGCAGCTTCTGCTCGAGGCGCCGTCGCGGATCGCGGCCCAACGGGCGTTTGGTCTCCTGCAG
>JBEKZQ010000621.1:0-5224 GCA_049509675.1 Thermoguttaceae bacterium
CGCTGCGCTCCCTCCCCGGGGTCCACTCGGGCGATTGTTCCCCCGCTTCGACGGTACTATCAAGGCACTGCGACTTCCTGCCAGCCCTGGCGGATGAGCGACAACGTGCCGTCGAAGTCCAGCAGCACGTGGCTGATCTGCGGCCGGGGGCGGAAATGCGGGCTGAACTCGACCAGCCCGGTAAAACGCGAGGTCACGGTTCGCCTTCAAAGAGACTTCCCATTAGCATGACATCGACGCGGGCAAACGGCAAGGGTCCGCGGGGGCTGGTTCCCTCTCCCCTTGCGGGAGAGGCTTAGTTGGGCAGCGCCACTTTGCGGCTTGAAATCTCCGTAAATGGTTTATGCAAAACAATTTGCGACGTTTCCGTCGTCGCAGGTTTTCCCATTTTCACAATTCGACACAACCTCCTATGCGCCAACAGGTTGCGCTACTTACGCCGAGTCAAAGTGGCGCTGCCCAATTAGGGTGAGGGGTTTTTCTGGCTGCCAATCGATCTGGGGTGGCAACGCCACAAGAGACTCTGCGGAAGCCTCTTGCCGCTGACGATCGGCACGCTCCGCGTGATGGATTCCATCTCGCGGAGCGAGATGAGCACGAGTGTTGCGACACCTATTGATTCCCCGGTCCCTACCTCTCCCTGCGTCAACGCAACAAAACAAGAAACTCCTCCATGGTCAACCCTGCGGCGCGGATCAGCGCACGAAGTGTTCCGGGGGCCAACTCGCGGTGCTGGGGGATCGAAAGGCTGGCGGTGTGTCCGGGCTTAAGAAGGATGACGTGGCTGCCCCGTTGGCGATCGACTCGCCAGCCGTCACGCTCAAAAGCCCGCAGCGCTTCCAACCCGGAGACCAGCGGCAGCTTGGGCATTACAGGGCGACCTCGACTTCCCGGACCGCGACGGTCAACGGCATTCCGTTGGCTGCACGGGCTTCCAGGCATCCCCGAATCGCCTCGCCGATGTTCCGAATCGCCTCTTCTTCCGTGTGCCCTTGGGAGACACAGCCCGGGATGGCCGGACACTCCACAACGATCATCCCGGTCTCATCCCGCTCCAGTGTAACAAGAAGTCGCATTGTAACCTCCAAAGAAACATGGTCCAACTCGGTTCACCGTCCCCACCGGTCGCGGAAAGGAGTCGCGGGAAGGGAATGACCACCACATCGCCCTTTACAAATCTCGCCACGCTTGTTCCTCCTCAGACCGAAGCCAATCTTGGGCAAGCACGTCTTGGCTAATTCTGCGGCACCAGAAGATTCCGGTCAAGGCCCTTTCTCCAACCCCTCCAGCAGCCGCAGCAGGCCGGCCGAGGCCTCGGCCTCTTCGCTGACTACGGCCGTGGCGCCGGCCTTCTTCATGGCGACCATCGTCGAGCGGTAGCGGCAGCGGACCAGCACCATGCACTCGCGGTTCAAGCGTCGCACCGCTTTGACGATTTGCAGCGCGGTCTGGTCCTTCGGCACCGTCACCACGACCAGCGAGCCATGCTCGATCGATGCCCTGTGCAAGACCGCGGCCTCGGTGGCGTCGCCCGCCACGGTATGAAAGCCTTGCTGGGCGTAGGGGTGCAGATTCACCGGGCTGAGATCGACCAGGCAGACGTCGATGCCGCTGGTTTCCAAGCGCGAGGCCACCTGGGCGCCAATCGGCCCAAGCCCGATGATCACGCCGTGGCGGACGGCGCGCGGCAACCCGCCGGGCGGCGGAGCGCCTTCCAATTCGCGGTCCAGCCAGGCATTGGCCCAGCGCAGGCCGACACGGATCAACAACGGCGTGAGGATCAGCGTACCCAGGGCGAGAAACAGCACGAGATGGAACGGCGCCGCCGTGATGATCCCGGCTGTCATGGCGGCGGAAAGCAGCAGGAAAGAGAACTCGCCCAATTGAGCCAGGCCGAGCCCCATGCCGGCGGCCACGCGCCAACGCAGACCCAGCAGGCGCAGGGCAACGGCGGCGGCCGCCGCCTTCAGCACCAGCACGCCCAACAGCGCCCCCAGGCACGCCAGCGGATGGGCCGTCAGAAGGTCGAAGCGCATGAGCGTGCCCAGGCTCACGAAGAACACGGCGGCGAACGTCTCGCGATAGGGCAGCACCAGGGCGTCGATCTGGGCGGTCAGCCGGTTGTCGCCCAGCACCAGGCCGGCGGCGAAGGCGCCCAGGGCGGGCGGGAGTCCGATGAGGTAGGCGCCCAGGCCGGCCCCGCCCAGAACGGTCATCGCAAAGAGCACCACCAGTTCCGTGCTGCGCAGGCTGGCCAGGAGCGGGATGGCCGCCCGGGAGATCAGCCTTTGCACGATCAGGACCATGCCCACCAGAAGCACGGACTTCATCGCCAGCGAGGCCCAGGCCGCCGTGTGGGACCCGCCGTCGCCGCCGGTCAACAGCGGCACCAACAGCACCAGCGGCACCAGCGCCACGTCCTGGAATAAGAGGATGGCGATGGCCCGCCGCCCGTGCGGCGTCTCGGTCTGGCCGAACTCCTCCAACGCCTTGTAGACCAGCACGGTGGAACTCAATGCCACGGCGGCGCCGATCAACAGGGCGGCGCCCCACGACAGCCGCAGTAGAACGCATACCGCGCCGATCGGCACCGCCACCAACGCCATCTGCACGCTGCCGCCGATGAGGAAGTAGCGGGCAATCCGCGCGAGTTCCCGGAGCGAGAACTCGATGCCGATGGAGAACAGCAATAGCAACGCCCCGGCCTCGGCCAGGTACTTCAACTCATGGGTGTCGCTGACCACCAGGCCGCTGCCGCCCTCGCCTACCAACGTGCCCACCACCAGGTAGCCGACCAGGACCGAGATGCCAAAACGCCGGCAGATGGTCCCGGCCACCAGTCCCGCCAGCAGGATGATCAGCAGGTCCAGCACCAGTTTGGCAACCAGAGGCGTTTCCATGGTCGTCGAGTGACGCCGTTCTCTCGCGAAAAAGGAAAATCAGGACTGGGTGGCGTACCTTCGGAGAATGAACGCCGGCGACATTTTCGCCGCGCCTATCCGTTCATCCAAATGCTGGCCCCGTACAACGGCAAGGAACTGCCCCGCAGACGCGAGTTTCGGCCGGTGCAATGCCAGGACCTATCGGCGGCGGGCATCTCCTTTATCCTCGCCAGCCCCCCCAGTTTCGAGTATGCGGTCATCGCCTTGGGCGTTGCCCCAGAGTTAATCTATGTGACCGTTCGGGTGACGCATTGTAATTCCCGCCCCGGCGCAACCGACGAATTCCTCGTGGGTTGCCGTTTCCTGGGCAAGGTATCGATCGGCCTCTGAGCCATTGCGATTGGTGCCACTGCTGGCTTGCCCAGCAGTGCAGAACGACACGACAGTCCAACTCCCTGCTCGGCCAACGCTATTCAATCGGCCAGGTTTTCGCTCAGTTTGCGCCAGGCGGTCATGGATCGGGCCAGGTGCTCCCGGGCGTCGCCGCCGATGCCGTAGCATTGCAGTCCGATGGGACCTGTGTAGCCCAACTGCTTGAGCGTTCGGAGCAGGGCCCCCACGTCGAACGAGCCGCGGTCCAGCGGCTGGATGTAATGGTCCCAGCCGGGGCCGTCGTCGCGCACGTCGGCGCCGTTGATGGAAATGGCCCACAGCCGCGGCATGGCCTGCTGCAAAATCGGCTTGTAGTCCCGCCGCTTGTCCACCCGCAGCCAGTGGCACAGATTGAACATCGCGCCCACGTTGGGCCGATCGACCTTCTCCGCCACGCGGACTGCATCCTCGATGCGCTCCACCCAATTGCCGGTGTGCGGATACAACAACAATTGCGAGCCGGAATCCCGGGCCAGATCGGACATCTCGCGCAAGATTTTCACCGCCTGCGGATCGATCGACGCATCGGACGGTTTTGCCCCGCTGGCGATCAGCAGGAACTGCACGTGCCGGCCCTTGACCAGCGCCAGAACGTCCTTCAGTCGCGGATCGTATGCCGCTTTTCCCGGCGTGAAATCCACCGTGGTGGTGATTTGATACAGTTTCAGGCCGGCGGCGTCGAGTGTCTTCAGACGCTCGGCGACGTTGTCCATCCAGATGTGGCCGACGCCAGTGTAGCCGAGTTCCTTCAGCATCTGGGCCTGCTCGCCGAACGAACGGTGCTTGGCATCGTGCCAATCGATGCAGAAGGGAAAGAACGGATACGACTGCGGCCCGCCGGCACGAGCGGCTGCAACCAACGCCAACCAGGCGACCAACAAGAAAGCGATGTGTCGGATCTTCATGAGCGGGATCTCCAGCGGCATGTGGGGGGGAGGGGGAGGAACGTCACCCTATCTTCGCTGGAAACCCGCCGGATTGCAACCGATCCGCAAGCGGCTTAGGATTTGGCGCAGAACAGCTTTGGCGGAATCCTGTAGGACGGATTGTTAATCCGTCCACGACTCGGCGACGGATTAACAATATATCTTGTCGTGCCGTCGGTGCCCGTCGACCGACCCTACCTCTTCGCGACACCGCTGGCCGACGGCAACGCGGCGGCGCGGTGTGCCGCGAACTTCTCGGCATTACGCTTCTTTCGGATCCTCTTCTTCCGTTTGTCATCCCTGGCGCGACTGTGTCCGGACATGGCTGCCTCCCGAGGAGCGTTTCTTCGACCTGCCAACCTGAACCCTTTATTATGCCACGTGTCGCCGGTCGCCACAACCGGGCATTTTCCCAGGCTGCTGCGCAGGTCAACACTTCTTCGCACGGCACGCCTTGCCGGTTCCTGGCCCAGAGGAGACAATAGCGACAGCCAGTGAAAGCCCGGTAACGAGCAACGGAGTCCATCTTATGCAAGCCACGGTACAAGTACCCACAGCTTTCTCCGTGCGCGACGACCATGAGTTCTTTCCGATCCAGCACTTAATGGCCCGACTGAATCCGAAGCTCATGGTCAAACAGGTAGCCACGGGGATGCACGTCAACGGCGGCTGCACGGTGCTATGGGGTTTGGTCTATCTGGAAGGCCAACCTCCCACCAACGAAGAGGTAAGGGCGGTGCTCGCGGAGGCGGGCTTCGATTTTCGACATGACGTCTCGACCCGCGCCTCGGGGTTGTGGCACAGTCAGCGGGAAGCAGTCGGCGCGAAAGCCTGAACAAGATGCCAATTTCCCGGCGGTAGCAAACGGCGGCCGGATGCAGTACAATGAAATTCCATGGTTTCGGCAATCTGTGCCGATAACAGTGGAATTCCCGCGTGGGACCCGCCTTTTTCCAGCCAATCCTCAAGGATTCTCAAGGAGAT
>JBEKZQ010000622.1:0-2924 GCA_049509675.1 Thermoguttaceae bacterium
GTAATTTGACTGTCTATAACGCGGGAATTGCCGCAACCATCGCTCTGTCATCTCACATTATGGTAGCCACGGATTGAACACGGAAGAAAAACGGATAAGACAGCAATTTGTTCCGTTTGACCATGCGTGGCCAACTGTTCCGTGTTCGATCAGTGTTTCATCCGTGGCCACATACAGGTGCCTATCCCTTTTCCCCAGCGTGCCACTACCGACGATTATCCGGCAACTGGTAGAATAGGGAAGTGCAAATCGCGACCTTTGGATCGGCGAATCAATAAGTGTTGCAAAAAATCGTACTCATCTCGCTCCGCGAGATGGAATCCATCACGCGGAGCGTGATGACTACTTTCCAGAACAGGACAGTTATTTCTTCATACATCCTTGGCAAGGTAAAAGTACCAGGAAGTACACTTCGAGGAAAGTACTCTGAGGCGGCGGGTGAGACCTATGGCGAAAGCGACCAAGAAGAAACGTGCAGACAACCCGAATGAGCGGGTCATTTCCGAGAACCGCAAGGCCCGGCACAATTTCACGGTGCTGGACAGCTTGGAATGCGGCATCGTACTGGTGGGCAGCGAGGTGAAGAGCCTGCGTGCCGGGCGGATCTCGTTGGACGAGGCCTATGCGCGGATCAAGGACGACGAGCTTTGGCTGGTCGGCTGCGACATCCCGGAATACTTCGACGCCGGGCCGTTCAACCATCGACCGAAACGTTTGCGCAAGCTGCTCTTGCACCGTCGCGAGATGAAGCGGTTTGCGCATCGCGCCTACGAAAAGGGCTTAACCTTGGTTCCTCTAAAAATGTACTTCAAGAGTGGGGTTGCCAAGGTCCTGGTCGGGCTTTGCCAGGGGCGGCAAAAACACGATAAACGCGAGGTAATGAAGAAGGCCGAGGCCCAGCGCTATATGCGCCGCCAGCAGATGTACCGAGGGCGGTAAGATGCATCCGAACCAAATTGCCGCCGATTGCGTAGCCAAGACAATGCTTCACTTGCGAGATATCAAGAAATCGTTCGTCGAACCGGACGGCACGCCGCTGCCGATCCTGGACGTGCCGCAGTTCCACGTCGCTGCCGGCGAGCAGATGGTTTTGGTGGGCCGCAGCGGTTGCGGCAAGACCACCCTGCTGCACGTCATCGCGGGGATCAGCCGGCCCGA
This sequence comes from Thermoguttaceae bacterium, assembly GCA_049509675.1. Classification (GTDB taxonomy): domain Bacteria; phylum Planctomycetota; class Planctomycetia; order Pirellulales; family Thermoguttaceae; genus JBEKZQ01. Next base: position 1,159 of record JBEKZQ010000622.1, read on the forward strand.
TAGCGGCCGGGTGCGGATCAACGACTGGGATATTACGCTGTTCTCCGAGGCCGAGTGCGACCGCTTCCGCGCCGAGCACATCGGCTACGTTTTTCAGACGTTCAACCTGTTGCGCGGCTTCTCGGCCCTGGAGAACGTGTTGCTGGCGATGCGTTTCACCGGCCGTCGGCCGGATCGGGCCCGGGCCGGGAAACTGCTGGATCGGGTGGGCCTGTCGCATCGCACGACGCACAAGCCGGCCCAGCTTTCGGTGGGTGAGCAACAGCGGGTCGCCGTGGCCCGCGCACTGGCCAATCGACCCAAGCTGCTGTTGGCCGACGAGCCGACGGCCAACGTCGATGCCGGCCATCAGCAGCAGATTCTGGACCTGTTGCGGGAGACCTGCAAAGAGGAGAACGTGGCCCTGGTCCTGGTGACCCATACCGCCGACGTGGCAGGGCAGTTTTCGCGCGTGGATCGGCTCGAGGAGTTCAACCTGGTGGCCGCGGCCGCCAAGGCGGCAAGCACATCATGAGCCTTTGGAAAATCGCCTGGCGCAGCATTCAGCAACGGGCCTTGGCCTCGGCGCTCACCGCCGTGTCGATGGCCTTGGGCGTGTCGTTGGTGGTGGCCGTGCTGGTGGTGCAGAACGTCGTCTACCAGTCGTTCAATCGTCGCGGCGAGGGCTACGACCTGATCGTCGGCGCGAAGGGGAGCCGCCTGGAACTGGTGCTCAATAGCGTGTATTACGTGGGCCAGCCGATCCCGAACATCCCTTACAAGTATTACCAGGAGATCGCCGAGGCCCGCTTCGGCCGCGTGCGGAACGTCATTCCCCTCTGCCTGGGCGACAACTACGAGGGTTATCGCGTGGTCGGCACCACGCCGGAGATGTTCGACGACCTGAAGTACCATGAGGACCAGCCCTACCGCTTTGCCGAGGGAGGCCGCAATTTCAAGAGCGCAAGCTACTTCGAGGCGGTTGTGGGGGCCGAGGCGGCGCGCCGCACCGGCCTGAAACTGGGCGACACCTTTCGCCCCACCCATGACGTGGCCGGCGAAAAGGGCCACAAACACAAACCGTTCACCGTCGTCGGCATCCTCGAACACACCGGCACGCCCAACGACCGGGCGCTGTTCGTGAACATTGAAGGTTTTTACCGCACGGCCGGCCACGTCGAGTTGGCGGGCCACGACGACGATGAAGACGACGAGCACGCGCACGAGGGCCCCATCCCCGACGATCTGAAACACGTGACGGCCGTCCTGGTGGGCACCGAAGAGGAGCCGCCGGGAATGACCCTGGCCGTGGCCAAGCAGATCAACGAGAAACCCGATCTACAGGCCGCCATGCCGTCGGTGGAAATCGCCAACCTCTTCGAGAACATCATCGGCAACGTCGAGCTGATCCTGCTGTTGTTCGCCGTGATGATCGTCTTCGTGGCCGGCATCGGCATCATGGTCAGCATCTACAACTCCATGAGCGACCGGCGGCACGAGATCGCCATCATGCGGGCCCTGGGCGCCAGTCGCACCACGGTCATGCTCGTGATCCTCTTCGAGTCGATCCTGCTCTCCTTGGGCGGCGGAGTGCTGGGGCTGGCGATCGGGCACGGCATCGTCGGGCTGGGCTCGCCGATTATCGCCAGCGCCACGGGAGTGACCGTGGGCGTGCTGCAGTTCCGTCTGTTGGAAGCGATCTTGATTCCCGGGTTGATTGCCCTGGCGTCGATCGTGGGCTATCTGCCGGCGGTGGCCGCCTACCAGACCGACGTGGCCCGGTCGTT
>JBEKZQ010000623.1:0-2900 GCA_049509675.1 Thermoguttaceae bacterium
CACGTCTTTGCTCGCAACGACCGGGAACTGCTCTCGGCCAGCCTGGCCGCCGAAGAGCGGCCTTAAACGCCCGGGAGAGCTGCAAAGTCGGGGTCTGGTCCATTTTTCGGCTGGTAGGAATTGCCATTTTGCCGGACTCGTGACCGAAAACATGGACCTGACCCCTTCGCGTAGCACTTTGCCGTTGTCCTGTTGAATGTTCTGGTCCAGGTGACATTGACGGTGGGAAGTGCTATCATCATCAACGTGCTTCGTCATCAACAACCTTTTGGAGAAACGTTATGAACAAGCTCAACTACGCGAAACGAATCTGCGGAGTCTCCTTGGGCCTGGCCATCCTTGCCCTCTGTGTCAGCCCTGCTTCGGCCAGTGATTGGCCGCGTTTTCATGGGCCGGATGGCAACGGCATTAGCCCCGACGCGCAGCCCCTTCCGGTCAAGTGGAGCGACACGGAGAATCTGCAATGGAAGTGCAAGTTGCCGGGGCCCGGCTCGTCCAGCCCCATCGTGGTTGGCCGGCGGGTGCTGGTCACTTGTTGGACCGGTTATGGCCTGGATCGCGACAACGTGGGCGACCAGCAGGACCTTCGGCGGCATCTGATCTGCCTGGATCGCGCCAGCGGCAAGGTGCTTTGGGACAAATCGATCGAGCCGGTACTGCCGGAAGACCCCTACAGCGGGAACTTCACCCAGCACGGCTACGCCTCGCACACGCCGGTTTCTGACGGCCAGCGCGTGTACGCTTTCTTCGGCAAGACCGGCGTGTTGGCGTTTGATCTGGAGGGAAAGAAGCTCTGGCAGACGGGCGTGGGCACGGGCTCCGGCACGCATGGTTGGGGCACCGCCTCCAGCCCGATCCTGTACAAGGATCTCGTCATCGTGCCGGCCTTTGCCGAGAGCGAGTCGTTGGTGGCCTTGAACAAGGAGACGGGCGAGGAAGTCTGGCGGCGAAAAGAGGCCAGTTTCGCCAGCACCTGGGGCACGCCCATCCTGGTCGAGTGCGGAAAGGAGCGGACGGACCTTGTGATCATGGTTCCGGCGAAGATTTGGGGCCTCAACCCCGACGATGGGAAAGTCCGTTGGCAGTGCGAAGGGCTGTCGTCCGATTCGATTTGCGCCAGCGCGTTCGCCCATTACGACGTAGTCTACGCTATGGAAACCGGGCCCCGGGGCGGTGGGACCATGGCCGTCCGCGCCGGCGGCGAGGGCGACGTGACCAAGAGCAACGTTTTTTGGAGAGGAAGCGAACGTTCCCGCATCGGCACACCCGTACTGGACGACGGCCGCATTTACTGGTTCGGCAACCGCACGGCCAACTGCGTTGACGCCGCGACTGGCAAGCCGGTCTATCAAAGCCGGGTCGGCGGCGGCGCCACGGCGGCCGAGGCCCCGAAGGCGGCGGAACCAGGCCCAGGCCCAGGGCCGGGACAACCGGGACGGGGCGGCCCGGGACGCAGACCGGGCGGCGGATTCGGCGGCCGCGGCGGCCGGGGCGGCGGCATGATGGGACAGGACTATTCTTCGCCCGTCCTGGCCAACGGGAAGATATTCTTCCTCTCCCGCACCGGCGAGGCATTCGTCTACGCGACCGGGCCGGAGTTCAAACTGCTCGGCCAGAACCGCTTCGGCTCCGACGGCGGCGACTTCAGCGCCACGCCGGCCGTCAGCGACGGCCAGTTGTTCATCCGTTCCAGCAAGTATCTGTACTGCGTGGCCGATTCGGCGCGAAGGAAGCCGTGAGTTGAAGTCGTTTCTGCCGGAGTCGGCCGAGCATTTGTGGACGGTCTGCCGGAGAGAAAGGGGCCGCTTGATATTGGCAAGCGGGAAGGATTTGATCGCCACGAAAAAAGAATACCGTGAAATCAGTGATGTCCCCTTTTCCGTCTCCTTTTCCGTCTCCTTGATAATGGCAAGTGGGGAGGATTTGATCGCCACGAACAAAGAATAGAGGGAAATCAGTGATGTCCCCTTCTCCGCGACATTTTTCAAGAGGTGCCTCGCCGTGCGTGATCGGTATAAGATCGTGAACGAAGTAGCTCTTGCCCTTCACATCCTATCGCTGGCGGTTGGGTGCCCGATCCTGTTTCTCTTCTATCTTTTTCCGCAGCGAACAAGCCACGTGGAGACAATACGCATCGTCGGCTTGGAGGTAATCGCGGTGCTTTTCGCCCTGGGTTTTATGACAGGGCTCGCGGTAATGGCTACAAAGAAAGGTCGATCTGAAAGCATCATACTGGCTATCTCCACGATTTTTGCATTCCTGCTCTTCCTCGTGGCGTTGGGATGAGGGAGTGTAATGGGTCGGGAGTGGGTGGGTGAAAGGACTAGGTTTTTCCCGGGAGTAATGGTTGCTGTTTTTGTTCCGTACCAAGGGCTTGCGCGATCCGGCGGCGGAGGCCTTGCACCGTCGTGCCAAGATGCGCGGGGGAAGAAGAAGAAGGGGGTCAGAACGATTTATTAAATCGTTCTGACCCCATTTCCACCCCATTTCCACCCGTGAGAACCAAGCAACACGCCGAGCGCGCTGGGGCAGGCGTTTTCACGGCCATTCATGGCTGCTGCCCGGCGCAGCCGGTACTCGGCCCGGCATTCATGCCGGGTTAAACGGCCGCGAAACCAGCTCATCACTCAACGCGATTGCCTGTCAGCCCCGTTTTGCGGGGCTCCTGCTCATCGTCCTGGGGACAGGAAGGCGGACAGACGCGCTTATTTGGAGGATCATTGGTTCCCGGTAACGTTTCTTGGCCTGAAAAACTACAATAACCGCTTTCGCTCGTCAATAAGGCCGCGCTCAACAATAAGTTACCGAAATTGATATTGACGTAGGGTGGTCGTTTCGAGGATCGTTCCGGCCATGCCGGACGTACAAGTAGTTGAATGGATTCGTGAGAAATATACCGC
>JBEKZQ010000624.1:0-4745 GCA_049509675.1 Thermoguttaceae bacterium
ATTCCCAAGGAGAAGTTGGTAAGACCTCTCCCATTGGAACGTCCCAGCGATGTTTTTTCCTATACCAGTTTTCGAGGCTCATTTTTCGAGCCTCGATTGCATTTGAGATTTGAGACCGCCCTCTCCCACCATCGCTTGGCCTGCTCCTGCGCCCTCGTCATTTCCGGCGAGCCCGCAGTACCGCTGTCAGAATCGGTCGCGGTGGGTGTCATGGTACTTGTTCCCTTTGCACTTCCATTTTCTTAGGTTTCAGACTGGCGGCCGACTCTTATTCTCGTCGTCTAACTGCGTCAGGTTGGCAACTTGCTCTCGCATCACGCGCCTCGCATATTGTGACGCCGGACCCACAATGCACTTGCGCGTCACTGCCCGCGCGACCTCTGAACGACGAATGAGGTCCGCAAGCGGTGGCGAAACGCGCTCATACACACGCATCAGCAGCCGTCCAACGCTGCTGCGAGAGAGAACGCGGTCCCTGAACGCCCGCAGGCACACAACATCCGGTGCGTGTTCACTTCCGCAGGCGGCCGTGGCAATGAAACAAGAACCCTTGCGCCTGGGGTTTGTGGCATCGACAAAGGGGCCATAGGCACGCTCCAGACATGCCAAGGTATCCTCTGACGGTTTTGGAATCCGCTCCAGGAATGCACGGACTTCAGGAATGCGCCTCTTCCATTGCTTTCCTGTCCGACAAACACGTTCCATAGCCCACCACCCTGCTGGTGACGAATGCCGGACCAGGTACTCCAATTGCTCCTGAAAGCGTGCCAAGTTGAAACCATCGCGACAACATTCCGCGCTCTGCAAGCGATCGAAACGCTGACGTGCCACTGCGAGCGCAACGGCGCAGCCGTCATCTGCTGAGTCGTACTGGTGAAGCAGGTCGCCGCTACAAATGATGTCAGGCTCGAATAATGAAATGGCGAACATCTCCCGGAGCACCTTCTGCCCAATCTCGCCACCAACAGACGAGATTAACCAGATCAACCCGTTGATCGCGAACTCGGAGAAAGCGGCGGCGAGTCGTTCAGTTTCCGGGATGCAGGACAGCAACTTCTCGGAATTGCACAAAGACACCCAAGCCAACCGATAAGGGACGCGAGATTGGAGTCCGCCTGCCTTAAGAGGTTGTAGCAACTTGTCCCGCAGCGTCAGCAGCCTCGACAGCGTTTGTAGAGCGTCAAAAACGGCCTTTCTCTCACCTTTCTTCTCCAACAGCCAAGCAATGTGGCCAACGAGCCACCCATCGTCCAGATGTAGAGCGTTTATCAGCATATCCGTGCCGCGCGGGTCATCCCACTGAGCAAGCACGTCAGCCGCGACATGGCTCGCTAGAGAGATCGCCGCAGGGTTATGGTGAATGTAGTTGCCGGTAAGCACGCTCGCAGCGGCGCATCCATATTGACTTCCGTAAGCAGCAAAGCCGGCACGAATCTGTCGTTCCTTGTGGGCACTTCGCTTGAAGGAAATGAAGTCGTAAGCGCTAAAGCCAGCCCAGACCAGATGAGTCGCGGCGTCCCATCCATATTCACTTGCGTAAGGAGCTAGCCCAACCTGAATCCCATCCCTGTACGTAGAAGGACTTCCAGCAGTAACACCGGCTTGCGCAATCAATTCCTGAGCCACGCCACCACGAATCCTCGTGTTGCGATCGCCGGGCGAGTTGCGAGAAGACCGAGTTCCGACATTAACACCAGCTTGGGCAATCGTCTTTTGAGAGGTAATATGGGTGTACATAGCGCGGATTTCACGATTACCAGCGGCTTGGTCAATCATTTCAAGAGCCAGATGGTCAACGTCAGGCGACCTGTCGAAGGCAGGAGCAGGAATCCACTGTGCGCCTTGGCAAACACACTCCCGAATAATCTCTTCAAGCCACGGATGCGCGAACGGGGCTTCAATACTCGGCCAATCTCCCCGGCAGAATCCTGGCGAGAGGCGTAAACCCATTTCGGGTCCTTTTTCGCATCTGATCGGATGCGACCTCGATCATCTGCGCGCCAGCAGAGTGGCCTCCGCATACATCGCAGGTCGCTACCTGCGTACCTGCACTCTCGGCTGGCTGAGCCGCTACAGGATTCGCAGGGGCGTCCCTTTGCCAGGCGGGAGGGGAGGACTCATCCGGTGAAGGGCACGAGTCGCATTTGGCGTCCACGACAGGCAACGCCTGCGCAATGCGCTCCGATGGTGCTCTTGCACTCTTGGTTTCAGGCGGTCCAACGTCAATCAGAGCCTTGGCAAGAGAGTGCTTAGGGCTGGCACCAAACAGTTGTTTCCAGCCGCCCATCTCCCCCTCCTTCTTTCTTCCCGACAACCTCTGTTGCGTATCGCCAGTTCATACCCACGTGACGCTCTTCTACTCGTGCTGGCCAGGGGACTGCCACGTCAGTTCAGTGATGTGTAGCATGAGCGCTGGACTGACCGGCCGACTGTCGGCAGGGTCATTGCTGCAAGGCCGAAGGAAATCCTCGCCTGTGCGCAGCGAGAACATCCTTGCTTGCAGCTTCGTAGTCTCGGTCAAATGGCTGAAGACGGCCACGGCGCGGGCCATACCCAGCGCTGAGACATCACGAGGCGGCGTGTCAAGTTCCTGAGGTAATGCGTCCGGTTGGCCGATCACCTGAAGCAAGATTCGGCCAACGTAGGGTTCCAGTTGCCATCCCAGTGCCGACAACACCTCCTTTCCTCTCTTTTCCAGCGTGGCCCCAGCGCCCGAAAACAGGTTGAAATCGAAGGCCACGATCACTTCGTCGTCTACTTCCTGTAGAACAACGCCAGGCACGCTAATTCTCAATTCCAGTTCGGCACTTGTTCGGGGACGCTTAGCGTCCACGTTCGGCCGGCGCAGCAGTCGTCGTAGCCAAGCGTAGCCCGCAGAAGGGGACGGCCCCCTCAACTGATGTCGCCCCTCGATTCGCGCGATACGTTCCAGCCCTGCCTGAGCCGCCTTATCGGAAGGATCAAGCTGCGATAACTGGAGCCACAAAGTCTTGGCTTCTGCCGCCCGGCCCTGTTGAGCGCGAATGCGGGCAAGCAGGTCCAAGGCCGCCGCTGGCAACCCGGCCGGTACGAGGTCCCTGAGCAATGCCTCCGCATCATCGTAACGGCCCACACGGGCTAATTCGGTCGCCCTGGAGACTACGATCTGCACGACAAGGTTCGCAAAAGGCGGGGCCGCGGACGGCGCGCCGTCACCCTGGCTGCGATCATCTTCGAGGGCAGTTACGTCTCGTAATGCTGTCATTGTTGCGGCTCCATAGGATACCTGCCGTCGTATTTCCTTCCGTGAACACTAAACCATGACATCGGAGTCATATCGCACCCGGTCCGGGTCAATGGCCGGCAGCAGGGCGAAGAGCTGACGGACCGCCGCCTTGAGGGCCTCCAGGTCGTTGCTGCGCATTGCCCGCCTGCCTTGGGCAATGTACTGTTCAGCTTGTCGCGGGTCGCTCATGGCGGATTTCCTTTTTTCGAGGTTGTCCAACTGTCCCACCCACCACCAGTCCTGGTTCTGCAAGATGACCGCCGTCAGACGGTGCATCTCTTGAACCTTGGCCTGGACCAGAGCGCGGTCGCCGCTCTGCTTTGCCACGTCGATCTCCTGTGCAAGGCTGGCATGAAGCTGCCGCTCCTGATGGCTAACGCGGGCCACGGGAGCGTCCATGACTTTGCGCGAGAAGTCCACCTCCTCTTCCGCTTGCGCCACCAAGGCCGGCCATTCCATTGCGTCCTGGGCCTCGTCGATTCTCGCCCGCAGGGCAACCAGGGCGTCCCGAGCACGGTACATCGCATCGCGGTCCACCGCGGCACCGCCCAATGCGGTCTCCACGGTATGCTCCATGCGTTCGCCGTCGATCTGACTCACAGCCTGCATGGCTTGCAGGTTCTCAAGCTGCTGGGCCTGACGCCGCACCTCCGCCAGCCGTTTCTTTTCCCGCTCCAGGTCCTTGCGCAACTCCACGGGATCGGACAACCGCTTCTCCAAGAACATCTCCGCCTCGAATTCCTCGTCGAGCACGGGCACGTATGCCTTGGCCCGAATCGACGACCGCGACTGGTCGATATCAAGCGTCAGCTCGACTTCACTTCCAACGGGAAGATCGCGTCGGATTGAATCTGGCTTTATCTTCAGGTCCCCGATCGAGCGGTTGCGGTCGGCTCGCTGATGTTCGCCCTCAACGATGGGGACCGTCAGCGCGGTGCCCGACTGCCCGCAGCGGAGGTCCCTGACGGTCTTCAAAGGAGCATCACAACGCTTATGGACGGGCAGTGGCGTCCCCTTGGGGACGAAGAAGAGGGCCTCATTGTTCGCCAGGCCCACCCCGAGGCTGTGGATCAACACGGGATCGCCCGCCGTCGCGGCGATCGTGTACGTGAATTCGTTGGGCACGGTTTCGCGCTTGCTGCCGGCAGCGTCGCACAATTCGATCAAGAACCGGTTGGGTGAGTCCTTCTCTGCCCAGAGTGTCGTCATAAACTTGCCATCCGCGCCGAGCATCACCTTTCCACTGCGCCAAGGGGTACGCGCATCGGGGTTACTGAACTCAATTGTAAAACCAGACAAGCTCTGGCCGTCTGGGGCTTGCACGCGCCCGCCAATTGGCGGCTCTGCATCCGGTCCGGCCGGCTGGTAATCCAATTCAACCGCGTACTGTCCGCCGATCAGCGGTGGCGGGGCGATCCCCTCCAGTCGTCGCGTGCCGGCAAACATGGCTGCTCCGCGAGCCACTACAGTCAGCGGGTCT
>JBEKZQ010000625.1:0-2865 GCA_049509675.1 Thermoguttaceae bacterium
AACGACGCACGGAAAAGTTGTAGAAACGGTTGAGTCCCTCGCAGCCGGTAATGCCCACATAGAAAGAGTCGGGCAGCGCGTCCTCGAAGTAGCCGAACGTGTGACCGGCAACCGAAACGGTCAGGGTCTTGTCGGCCTTCTTCACTTCAAGCAGGTATTTTGTGTCCTTTTGCAAAGGAAAATTGGCGAATGCCGCCTTTCGGAAGGCCAGCTTCCCGCCCGTGACGGAGTAACGCCAGATGTTCACTCCTTCGTTGAAGATGACGACCTCGAAGTGCTCGGCGTATTCCTTCTGTCCCTTGACATTTTCCCGGACGTTTGGAGCCAAGACGATCAGCGGGGCCATTTTGCAGGTGAAAGCCATCGTTGAGGTGATGGTGACGTTCCCGGTGACTTTCTCTTTGTACACCATGCTGGAGTAGGTGTCTTCAAAATTGCCCTGGAACTCTCCCGGAACGATTCCCTTGGGCACCTCATTGGTGATGCAATCTTTTTGCTGGAACCAGTCCCCGAAATGTTCCGCCATTGGGCTCTTGACCCGCAGCCAGTCGGCCCGGTTCCAACCTCCGGCCACGAAGGTGCAGGAGTAGATCGGACTGCCGCCGCCGGCAGCATGGGCCGAAACACTCCATGACGGCAGCAGGATCAGGGGGAGCAAACCGACCAAACATTTTCGCAGAGGGCGCGGATCGGAAAAACCTGTCTTCATGATGGCAACTTCTGTCTTCCGCGTAATTCCTTGAATCGTTCATCGCCAGGACACGCTTCGAGCGGCATGCCCGACGATTATCACTTGTTCGTAGCAGCTACGCAAGCCGTGTGTGACCAGCGTTCTGGGTGGCCTTAAGTCGTGGCGTAGCGGGCGTTTGGCCAGACTTGACGCCATTGACCGTTTCGGTCCAGTGTATCCAGGGCCGCAACCGCGGTGGCGTTGGGTCGGTCCCAGCGGCGGCCATAGCCTTTGAGCCGCTTCGTACATAGTTTGCATTGCGATTCCGTCGGACCACTGCCGATCTGCCAACCACGCTCCCGGAACTCCGGATAGCGGATCATGTCCCGGCGCGCCGAGATGAAATGAAGCAACCGATCCGCGGCTTTGCGCTTCACCTTGCCCCGCAATGCCGTCCGCCACGGGAGGAGCCGCTCCCAAGCTGTTGCGCATCCCTCGTGCTTGAACACGTGCATCAGTTCGTCCGCCCACGTTTTGCCCTCGGGCGATTCCTCGCCAAACACCTTGCGTCGCGCCCGATGAACGTTTTCGCTCAAGTGGTAGAAGTCCAAGCCCAAGGCGTCCAACTCGACAAAGTGCAACTGCATCTGCTCGCGAATCCACGTCGCCCCGTCCACCAGGCCCACACGCTGGTCGGCCTTCTGGAACCGCAGCCTGTCGGCTTCACGGCGCAGCAGCCTTCCCGCCACGACACGATTGCCATGCGTGAACGCCACGTGCTGATGCTTCGCGTCTTCGCTGTAAAAGAAGGCGACCTTGAACTCTTTCCAGGACAAGTCCGAACCTCGCCTGCGCGGCGGCAAGGGCTTGCACTTCTTGCCGCGTCGCCGCCGCTTGGCTTTGACTTTGTCGCGGCGTTTGATCTTCTCGACGTCGGTGATGATCGGCACCATCACGCCGTCGCAGCCCGTGTAAACGCGGGTTTTCTCGCCTGTGACGCCGTCCGGTACGACGCAATCTTCCGCGCGCCACGTCACGGCAATGGCGTCGTCCTGCTGGGCTTTCAACACGCAACGACCGGCCGCTTCCACCATTTGCCGCAATCGCTCGCCGCTTAGCGTCACTTGGGCCGTGCGTTCCAAAGCGGCTGCCGCCCTCAAAAAACTCGTCGCCGACAAGTTCACTCGGCAAGCCATCTCGACAACGCCGGGCGTGATCGTTGTCCCGCTGCGATCGAGAATCTCATCCACCGGCGCGACGCTGCCGATTTGCGACCCATGCCACCAGCGTCGCACGATCTTGACATCGCCGTTGACGGTAAGAACTCGGTGCGACTGCCGGCCTTTATTCGCCAGCCGCTTGCCCGTCGTCGGATGGTGCGGAGGGGGGAAAAGCGGCTTCCGCCGCATCGACCCGCCTCTGCACTGCCGCTTCAAACACGCGGCGGCGCATCTCTGCCGAGAGATCGCGCACCTGTTCCTCGCTGCCGGCGATCCACTGCCCGTCCGGCGCATCGTTGACCGCTTCCATCACCTCCTTGGCGAACTCCTCGAACTCCTGTCTCATCGATTCGGCGAACTGCTGCGGCGAAACTCGCGGCGACGTTTCCATCCCTCGCTCCTTGCGTATTGGATTGTGATTGCAAACACATACGCAAACAGTTTACCCAAACCCCGCAGATCGCGCCAGTGGAAATTGTCACGCACGTGTTCGCGGGTGTGGCAAGATTTCTTGGCAAATCAACGTAGGGTGGGACAAGCGCAGCACAGTCCCACCACGAACCTTGAAAATGCATGGTGGGACCGCGCTGCGCTTGTCCCACCCTACCGAATCGCCGTCGCCAATTCCCATTGCCAAAAAATCTTGCCGCCTCCATTGCGTTCTGGCGACGATTCTCGCTGCCGTCGCCTGCTGGTTGTGCGTAGGGGCCGCGTCGGCCAACGCCGAGCAGCCTGGCAGCGTCTCGTTGCCGAAGATTCGCGTCGCCGCCGACGGCCGCGGCTTCGTGACCGCGGACGGCAGGCCGTTCGTTCCTATGGGCATCAACTATTATCGCCCCGGCACGGGCTGGGCGCCGCGGCTGTGGAAGAAATTCGATGCCCAGGCCACGCGGCAGGATTTCGCCCGCATGAAGGCCCTGGGCGTCAATTGCGTGCGCGTGTTTCTGAGCCACGGCTCCTTCTTCATGCAGCCCG
>JBEKZQ010000626.1:0-2854 GCA_049509675.1 Thermoguttaceae bacterium
CCGCCCCCGCCGGTGTCCATGAAGTTCAACACACTCTCGGTCTGACTGGTTTTCGAAGTGTACTCGAGGGGCGTGGTGGACGGGTTGATGATCGTTTGGGCGGTTTCCACGCTGCCGATGGTACCCGAGACGTTTGCCCGGTAGAGCGTGGCGGCGAAGCCGTTCACACTGTTCGCGAACCCAAGGCCCGTGGGGCCGGACGCCCACCCGGACCCGGTGCCGTCGTTGAAGCCGGGCTGCGTCCAGGTGGTGCCCAGCAAGTTGCTGGTCGGCGTGTAATACGTGGCCGTGGCCCCGGCGGCGACGAGTTTCGTTTCCGAGACCGTCTCGGCCGGGCCGTACGAGGTGTCCGAGCTCAAGGCCGGGTAGGTGAGCGACGAGACGACTGCGTCGGACCCATTGATCAACTCGACCGTGCTGCCGCTCTTGCTGAGATTGAAGTTCGTGTGCAACTCGCCGACGGGGTCCGTGGTCGGCGTCGAATCGCAAAAGATCACGCGGAACTCCCCGGGACCAAGTGTCACGTTGTTGGGGAAGGTCCACGTTGCGTTCGTCTTGGCGTAGTTGAGCGACCAGCCATTGAGGCTGACGGCCTGCTGCGGGTCGGGATTGTAGATTTCAAGCCAATCCGAAGCAACTCCTGCCGCATCGACGATGCCGGTCTTGTTGGCGGGATCGATCTCGCTGATGATCGGACTGAGCGACAACAGCCGTCGCGGCTCGAGGTGTTCCAGGCTCAGGAACCGTTGTTGCCAGAATCGCGTTGCCGCTGGTCTTCGCCGGGCCGCGGACAGATGCCGCGCGCCGGGAGCCCCTCTTCGCCGTTTGGTGGCCATAGCCCCCCCCAGTCTACGACAGGCACGGTAGACAAATCTAGTTCAAGACAATATCGTCTGACTCATATACTAACGCAAAACTCACTATTTGTCTGCCCTTAAAACCGCGAAAATCGGCTGGAGCGTTGCATTCATCAAATCAGGCATTAGAATGGCGGGCAAACGCGCAAGGCCTCATTCGATGAACAGAACCTGTTGGTGGGTTGTCGCCGCGTGGGCGACTGCTATCTTGGTTTCCCGCGCGGGAGCAAGCATTTCCGAGGAAAGGGAGTCCGACCCCCTGGTTCTGAAGAAACTGGAATGGTTCCAGGATCAGAAGTTCGGCTTTTTCATGCACTGGGGGATCTACAGCCAATGGGGTTGTATTGAATCATGGCCGCTGGTGGAAGTGGATCGCTGGGCTCGCCCCGACGACCTGAAGCCATGGCTGGACCGCAGCCGAGATTTTCCGCGTTTCGTGCGAGATTACCGGGATCTCAATCGCACTTTTCGACCCGGGCATTTTGCCCCGGAGAAATGGGCCGCTACCGCCAAGAGGGCGGGGATGAAGTACGTGGTTTTCACCACAAAGCACCACGATGGGTTCTGCATGTTCGATACCCGCCAGACCGACTACCGCACCACCCATGCGTCGTGTCCGTTCCACATCGATCCCCGCGCCGATGCGGCACAGGCGGTCTTCGAGGCGTTTCGCCGGCAGGGATTCGGCGTGGGCGTGTACTTCTCCAAGGCCGACTGGCACCACCCGGACTACTGGAGTCCGGACCGCCCGCACCCAGACCGCAACGTGAACTACGATACCCGCCGCAACCCGGAAAAATGGCAGCGCTTCGTACGCTTCACCCATGCCCAGATCGAGGAGTTGCTCAGCGGTTATGGCCCGGTCGACGTCCTGTGGCTCGACGCCGGGCAGGTGCGGCCGCCGGACCAAGACCTTGACATGCCGCGATTGGCGGCCATGGCGCGACGGCACCAACCGGGCCTGATCATTGTCGATCGAACCGTCGGCGGCCGCTATGAGAACTATCGTACCCCGGAGCAAGAGGTGCCCGAGAAGCCCCTGCCCTACGTTTGGGAATCGTGCTTGACGATGGGCGACCAATGGTCCTACAAGCCCGACGACAAGTACAAATCGACACGCACGCTGATCCACCTGCTGGTCGATATCGTCGCCAAGGGCGGCAACTTCCTGTTGAACGTCGGGCCTAACGCGGACGGCGAATTGCCGCCCGCAGCAGTGCAACGCCTCGACGCGGTCGGGGCCTGGATGAAAGTCAACGGCGCGGCAATCTATGGTACCCGCGCCGTGCCGCCGTACAAAGAGGGCCGCAGTTGTCTGACGAGGAAGAAAGACAAGCTCTACGTGATTTTTCTCGGCGAAGAGGGCCACTCCGGCCCGCCTGACGAGATCAGGCTATCGGCCATTCGGTCGGCCCGATCGGTACGCATGCTGGGCGCCGCCGAGCCTGTCGCCTGGCACATCGACGCCACGCGCGGGCTGACGATTCGGGTGCCTCAAGCCCTGCGTTTATCGCCCCCATGCCAACACGCCTGGACGTTCGAGATAGACGGCAGCGAAACCACACGTGGGGGACTGTCCCAGTTCGGACAGCAAGGAGCGGCGAATCGATAATTGTCGCAACGATCGTACTCATCTCGCTCCGCCGCACTCATCTCGCTGGGGCGAGATGGAACTGCATCACGCGGCGCGTGAGGACTACGTTTGCGACGGTCGGCTCCGACTTGGCGGTCTGTCCAACTTGAGTTTTCGGGTGCCACGGTTGGCTTGTCCAACCGTGTTTCCAGCACTGCTGGGCAAGCCGGGCACCGACCGGAGGTTGGTCGTGGCACCCAACGGGTAATCTCGAAATGGACAGACCACTGGCGCCGTAGTACTAGCCCGGATTATTCATGTAGGGTGGGTCAAGGTCGCGCAACATTATGGTGGGGCTCGCAAACCGACGAAACTCTGCTCCGCACCCGGTAAACGAATCAGACCGGCGGCAAGCGACCGAAGC
>JBEKZQ010000627.1:0-4898 GCA_049509675.1 Thermoguttaceae bacterium
ACTGGCTCTGCCAGTGCTTCGGCTGCACTGCTGGACAAGCCAGCAGTGGCACCCAGCACCCAGTCCGCCGCGCGTACGGCCAGGTACACCAGGAGTTGCACCAGGAAGAAGACCGGCTTGACTACCAGCAGGAACACGACCTTCTCGCGTTTTCGCGCCAGGGCCCGGCGAACCAGGCCGGCCGCCATCGACGCGCTCCATAGCCAGGACACGCGGCCGGCCGCTATGCCCGACACGACTTCCCGCACCGGGCGGCGTTTTGCGATCTCGGGTTCACACTGCTGGACGCTCATGGTACTACTGGCCAATCCTTACTCTTTCAAGAGCCACACCCGGTGCAGGCCGATCTCCACTTCGGCGCTCTCGGCCGGATCGAACCGTAATCGGGAAATGGGATGGTCGGTCCAGGTCAGGCCGTGCCCGATCTGCCGCTGATAGGTCTTCAGCCGGTTCAGGTCGAAGGCAAAGACGTGCCGCCCGGCGGGAATGCGAAAATGCTGCGTGGCCTGAAACTTCTCGAACCCCTCGGTCCACCAAATGAACTGCCCGCGCGACGAGGCCGACAACTCCACGTCGACGAACAGGTGTCGCCACGGGGCGGGCTCCAGGGCGGGCTCGAAGTTGAAATGGAACTGCGGATCGGTGGTCGTGCTGCGCCACTGCCACCGCCGAGGGCCCGCTTGCAGGTTCTCGGTCGCCGAGGGCGCCAACGGCCGGCCGTCCTGAAAACGGAACGACATTTCCGTCCGTGGGCCGACCAGCAGGTTCTCCAGATCGCCCCAGTGGGAAATGTAATCCTTGCTGTAGGGGGTGCAGGGACCATCGGGATTGACCGACTCGCACACCGCCCATTGGATCTCGTGCCAGTCCTGCCCCTTGACCTTCACCTCGGTCACGTTGCGGCGGAAGGAGTTGTGCGACAGGCTGAGCAGGAGCCCTTGGCGGCGGCACTCCTCGAACAGGTCGCTGCCGGGGTGCGGCGTGTAGATGGCCGGGCTGTAATGCGTGGGCCGAATCTCCTTGAGCATGGCGATCGTCTCTTGCATTTCCTCCCGGGTCTCGGTGGGCACGCCGAACATGTAGTTGGCCCAAATGGCCAGCCCCTTGCGGTGCAGGATCTTTCCCGCCTCGACGTTCATGGCCCGCGTCGCACCCTTGCGCAGGTAACGCAACACGCGGTCGCTGCCCGATTCGAAGCCCACGATCATTCCCCGCAGGCCGACCGAGATCAAGGCGTCCAGCAGCTTGGGCTCGCGGCAAATGATGTCGGAGCGGCCCTGGCAAGCGAAGGGCATTCGCAGTCCGGCCGACCGCATCCGCGCGGCGAACTCCTCGACCCACTCGGCGTCCTCGATCAGGCAGTCGTCGTGGATCAGGGCGCTGCGGAAGCCGTAGGCCCGCTGGCAGGCCGTCAGCTCGGCCACAAAATTCTGCGGACTGCGGCGGCGGACCTTCCGGCCGAAGATGAACCGCTCGGCCGGCTGACAGAAGCTGCAATTGTAGCGGCAGCCGCGCCCGGCGATGAAGGTCATGAAGGGCGGCTCGAAGCCGGGCATCGAGATCGGCACCTCGTAGGGACCAAACAGTTCGCGGTCGGAAAACGGCAGCCGATCCAGCTCCGCCGGCTCGCCATCGATGCGATGTGCGGGCCGTTGGCCCCGCTCCAGCGCGGCGGCCAGCCGCGCCAGGGCGATCTCGCCCTCCTTCAGCAGCACCGCATCGAATTCGCCTTGGGCCAGCACTTCGTCGGGCCAGATCGACGGATGCGCGCCGCCCACCACGCAGCATGTCTTGGGCAGCACGGCCTTCGCCTGCCGCGCGGCCTCCACCGCCGGCTCAAAGTCGCAACTCATCATGGTGATGCATACCAGGTCCGGCCGCGACTCGGCCAAACGCGCCCGATAGGCATCCCAGCCCGATAGGCGACGCAGATCGATCAGTTCGGTCTGGTGTCCGGCCGGGCGCTCGTGGATCGAGCGGGCAAACTCGCGCGAGCGCAGACAGGCGGAAAGCATCATCAGCCCGTGGCTGTGCCAGGAGCCATCGATGCCGTCGCCATAGGAGTTGAAGCCGACATCGGTGATGCCGGGAAAGACAAGCGCGATTCGCATGGACTTCCGTGCCCCCAAGGCGTTTTCCGTTTCGCCGGTACTTCGCAGTTCGCCTGCGCTCCCCTCCTGGTCGCTTCCTGCGAATGATAAGATAATCTGCCTTGCCGGTCCAGATCGGCTCGCGAGGAGCGATCAGCGTGGTGGAATGGGCAAAATAGTGAAATGGCGTCAATCCTGCCGATCCAGGCAATGTTCCTCACCGGTCCCACGGCGGCCGGCAAGACGGCCGTGGGTGTCGAATTGGCCCTGCAAATCGGGGCCGAAATCATCTCCATGGATTCCATGACGCTGTACCGCGGCATGGACATCGGCACGGCGAAGCCCACTGCCGAAGAGCGTCAGGCGGTGCCCCATCATCTGCTGGACATCCTCGAGCCCTGCGAGGAGTACAATCTGGCGGAGTATCTGCAAGCGGCACGTCGGGCCGCCGACGAAATCGCCGCCCGGGGACGTGCGGTCCTTTTTGTGGGCGGAACGCCGCTATATCTGAAAGGGCTGTTGCGGGGGATTTTTGCCTCTCCGGCGGCCGACCCGGCGGTACGCCAAGAACTTCAAGACCAGGCCCGGCGGCACGGTCCGCAGTGGTTGCACCAGCGTTTGGGCGAAGTCGACCCGCCGACGGCCGCGCGTTTGCACCCGAACGATGTCCGCCGGTTAATCCGCGCCTTGGAGGTCTTCGAGAAGACCGGCCGGCCCATCAGCGAGTTCCAAAAGGACTGGTCGAGGAAGTTCAGGGCCTATTGGCGGTGCAGAAGGGGACAGTCCCATTTTCGCGCGATCGCAAGCGATCGCGGGACGAAAATTGGGACAGTCCCCAACTTGTCCCTCAATCCATGAGCAAGACGGCCCGGCAGGCCGTCGGGTACCGCGAAGTGATTGGACATTTGGAAGGCTGCTTTACACTCGCCGAGACGATTGAGCAGGTCAAACTGCACAGCCGGCAGTTGGCCAAGCGGCAGCGGACCTGGTTTCGCAGCCTGCCCGAGTGTCGCTTCGTGGCCATGTCCGGCGGCAGCAGCGCAGCCGAAACGGCCCGGCGGATCGAGGAGTTGATCTTTTGCGGATAATTCACTACCCAGTAGGGTGGGTCGACGGGCCCCGACCGGGTACAGTAGCCCGAAGCGCCAGCTAGGGATTTGCGGCGATTCTCCCTCGCTGGCGCTTCGGGCTAGTGTCGCGCATGGCAACCATGCAGTTTTCTCTTGGCAAATTTTTCACAAATCTTGCACAAAGTGCTTGACATACCCGCCGCATTTTAGTAGAATCTGGTTGTGGGAGTCCCAACTGGCAAGTTGTAGCCCAAGAAAAGCAGGCAGCGCGAACGCGAACTCCCGATCCGCCAACGAGTTGGGCGTCTGGGGGATCAACCGGGAGCGGGCGTTTTGCCCAGGAATGGGTCGTTTTTCGCGACTTTGTCGGTGCGGATGTCTAGCGAACCGCGCCGGGGGCTGCGCTAGTTTTCTCTCCGCTATTTCTTGGCTTGTCTCCCGGCGCAACTGACTCCGCCACGAAGGATCGAAAGTACTCCTCTCGCTCCGCGAGAGGTCTAACATCTCGCGGAGCGAGATGAGTACGACAGGCTGTAGGACGGATTGCCAATCCGTCCGTGGAAAGCAGACCCATTGGCAATCCGTCCTACGGTAGCAAAAAGGGGAGAAAGACCATGAAGTACACGCTGAATACGATGATCCTGGCGGCGGCCGTGGCGGCCGCCAGCGTGCTGTCCGCCCGGGCCAGCACGATCACCATGGACATGGTGACTGTGGGCGATCCGGGCAACGCGGCGGATACGGACGGCTACGGTGGAGTTGGCTATACCTACCAGATGGGTAAGTACGACGTCACGACTTCGCAGTACGCCGCTTTCCTCAACGCTGTCGCCGGGACGAGCGACACCTACGGCTTATACAACAGCCTCATGGCCACGGACCTTCCGACGGTCGGCATCGCCCAGAGCGGGAGTCCGGGCAGCTATAGCTACGCGGTCACCGGCACGGCTGCCGGCAAGAATAACATGCCGGTGTTCGATGTCACCTGGGGCGACGCCGCCCGATTCAGCAATTGGCTGCAAAATGGTCAGCCAAGTGGGCCTGAGGGGAACGGCACGACGGAAACCGGGGCCTACGCGCTCAACGGGGCAATCACGGATTCGGCCTTGATGGCAATAACCCGCAACGCCGGGGCTACCTATTTCATCCCCACGGAGAATGAATGGTATAAGTCAGCATACTACAAAGGAGGTAGCACCAGCGTGGGCTATTGGACCTATCCTACGAAGAGCAACACCGCGCCCGGCAACACGCTGCCCGACACGGGCAACAACGCCAATTTCTACAATGGCGGCTACACCGACCCGACGAACTACCTGACGCCCGTCGGGTACTTCGCAGGATCGCCTGGGCCTTATGGCACGTACGATCAAGGCGGCAATGTTTATCAATGGAACGAAGCGAACATCAGTGGTGAATATCGGGGTTTGCGTGGCGGGTCGTTCGACTCCGCCTCGGGCCACCTGGCCTCGTCCTACCGCAACTACTACTACCCGACGGACGAGAACTGCCTCTTTGGCTTCCGTGTTGCAAGTACCCCTGAGCCCGGTGGCATCGCCATGCTGCTTGCGGGCGCGTTGGCGTTCGGAATCTGGAGACTACGCCGGAACGCCTGAGGCGCTTGCATCCAGCCCGATTCATCGGGCTTTCCGCCGTAGGCGGTTCTAGGCCCGTGCTTTAGCACGGGTAGACCGGCGCGACCGCGCTTTGCTCCGTCCGCTCGCCCCGTCCGCCCGCC
>JBEKZQ010000628.1:0-2809 GCA_049509675.1 Thermoguttaceae bacterium
GGCGCTGCGCCACCAATTTGAGACATCGCGGCCGTAATCAGCCGCCGCGGCAGGCGCCGGGTATCATCCATTACGCGCTTCCCAATACCAAGGCTCAGCTTTACGCGGCATGTTCCCCTCCCCGGAGAAGGCGAAACTGGTACAATAGACAACTCAGGCGATTGTTGTAGCATGTCAGAAGCGTATCGCGGAGGCAAATCACCTGAAAAAGACGAGTCGCAAGTCGTTACGCAGTAATACTTAGAGGCTGTAGCTCAGTTGGTAGAGCAACGGACTTTTAATCCGTAGGTCTCGGGTTCGAGTCCCGACAGCCCCACTATTCTAACCCTTGTGTAATTAAAGGGTTACGTCGTTCGCCCCCGCCGCCGGGCCGGGGCCAAAAGCCTCAACCGAACCTAAAACCGAACCTACTCGTCCGAAGTCTCGGTACAGGTCTTCGGCGATCTCGTCGGCGTTCAGGTCCACGTAGTAGGCATTGGTGGTTTGAATGCTCTCGTGCCGCATGAGCCGCATCAGGACGGCCGTGGGCACCCGCCGTGCCCAGCGGGTGCCGAACGACCGCCGCAGGTCGTGGGCCGAGGCATACTTGACCTTCCCCGTCTTCGCGTGGGCGTGGACTTTCACCCCCGCCAGTTCGCCGAGCAAGGAGATCATACGCCCGGCACGATCCGCGTTCGCACGGTTCCCGCTGGGCATGAGCGGCCGGAAGACCGGCCCGCGACGGGCGGCGGGGTCCGTGGTCAGCAGGAACTCGGCGAAGTCGGGCGTGATTGGCAGCAGCCGGTCGCGATTCCCCTTCTCCAACTCGGCCGGGATCGACAGCCGAGGCCGCCTGCCGGTCAAATCGATGCAAAGGCGGTCAGGGCGGTTCCAGTATAGCTCCAGGCTCACCGGGTCAATGTACCGCATGACCAGATTACGACAGTCGTTGAATCGAATAACGTAGACCCGGTAGGGCTTCATGACTGGTACTCCAATTCCTCAATGAGGCTTTTCGCCTCCGTCTCGCCAACGTTCGCGACGAGGGCGTCCATCGCGATCACCTGGGCCTTCTCGATCTGGGCCGCATCGGTCTCGGCCTCCGTGACCTCTTCTTGGAACGGCCCGTTGCCGAGATCGACAACTATCGCTGCCAACGTCGTCGGCTTGAAATGGTCACATAGCTTTGCAAAGTCCACAGTTCGCACCTTTCTAATGAACGGCAAAAACCCACTGGTCCTGTTCACATGGGCGTTAGACCACGTAGCCGGTGTTGGAGCATATCATCGACGGCAACCGCCACCGCAAGGAAGCTCGCGTCCGCGTCACCTGTCCGGACGGGCTGTCACCGGCTGACGAGTTTCTTCTGTGGGGATTGCTCAGCCTCACCTTCTCCCAGCCCCGGCCCACGGCCGATTTCTACGCCACGCTGTACTACTGCCTCCGTCGGCTCGGCTCGCTCGACACCACCGCAAACCGAGGCAGCAGGAACTACGACCTCTTTCGCAGCTCCATCGGCCGGCTCTCGACCGTCGCCTACCGAAATGACCATTTCTACGATCCGATCCGCGGCGAGCACCGTGACGTGGGTTTCGGGTTCCTCAGCTAGCGCGTACGCCTTGATTCACGCATCGAGGCGGCTACGTGACATTCCCGCTGGAGCGACCCACGCGAATACGAGGCGACGGCTGCGATCTCGCCAAGGTGAGTCGTTTCATCACTGATGACGTGAAGAAGGTAATGGCCTGTCGCGGGGCCGCTGGCTCAGGCGTTTCCGCCTTCTTCGACCACCTTGAAGCCGAGCAACTCGCCCAGGTCCTGCATGGACTTCATGTGGTCGCCGTAGAAGACCACGCGGTGCAGGCGCGCCATCGTGTCGCCCTGCACTATGCCGGCGCCCCAACCAAGGAACAAGCGCCGTGCGTCGGGCACGCTCTGGGCAAATTGGGTGCGGCAGGCGATGGGACTCGTGCTGGTCTCCAGGATCTTGCCGCTGACCATCAGCATCGTGTCCAGGTTCACCAGCTTCGCGCAGGTGACGGGCTGGCCCACCCGGTGCTGCACTTCGAGGGCCGCCCCGCCGCGGGTGTCGGTCTGGTCGCGGATGCGGAAGGGCAACCGCTTGCCGCACGGCCCGTCCATCTTCGTTGCCGAGGTGCAGTGGAAGTGCAAGAGGGCGTTCTTCGCCAGGTCGGGCACGGGATCGCTGATGAACCCGGGGATGTGACAGGCGTAGTCGAACAGCAGCATCGTCAGCGTCGAGTCGATGTCGCCCTCGCAGCCGCCCACCAGTCCCTGGTCGTTGAGCTTGCTGAAGCTGAAGCAGCCGCGCGGCGAGCCCATGCAGGCGGCGCTGCAAATCGCTTGTGCTTTCTCGCGCTGCATCAGCTCCCGGATGCCGAGGTACATGCGGGTCGAGGCGATGATCTCCGCCCGGCTCGGCTCGACGATCTCGCGGCAGGGCCCGATCCAATACTGCTGGGCCTCGGCTTCGGCGACCTTGATGTCGATGGCGTGCATGGCGTCCAGGACCGTCTGGTGGGAAATGGCCACCAGGTCAGCGCCGAGCTTCTTCTTGACCAGTTCCGGTTTGCAGGCCGCCGCGGTGCCGTGGTGTCCGACCGCCAGGATGCGGGTTTGCCGTATCCAGGCTGCCGCGCGCAGCAGGCCGGCGACGCCGTCCAGCATGGTCCAATCGCTACTGGGCAGCAGCAGGACCGGCTTACCCTGTTTGTGCCACTGCGGGAAATCCATCCAGCCGTGGCCGCTGTAAGGTGGGGTGAAGATCGCGGTCGGCAGACCGGCGTCGATCAGTTTTCCCAACACGGGA
>JBEKZQ010000629.1:0-2808 GCA_049509675.1 Thermoguttaceae bacterium
AAAACACGGCAGGGCTTGGTTCAGCCCGCGGCCACAGTTTTTTGAGCGTCTTCTTTACCCACCTCGACCTTACCACCGCATAGCGGTATAACTGCGCATGGACTTACGAAACGGACATCTAGCCCGAAGCGCAAGCGAGGGAGGCAGTAGGTTATGCTTCAGCATAACATCTTGGCGGATAAGATGTTCCGTTATGCTAAAGCATAACCTACGGCTTCGGCCTAATCGTGACACTGTTTGTGAAATGGACCGCTTCGCCTTGCCTTTCCGGAAAGCGTCTAACAGGTATCCTGGAGGGCAGTTCACTGGGAAACTCTTCAGAAACTGCGCGGGAGTCAAATCAAAGCTAGGCTTTACTACGTACAGGATAAAAGCATCGCGATTTCCCCTCTCTCCCGGAGAACAGCACAATGTCGCAAGGACTGCAAGACTCGGCCGAAACTTTTGTGGATCGCCGCGCCTACGACGTGGCCGGTCGTGCCCCGGTGTTCGAACGCCGCCAGTTCGCCAACTCCTACGAAGGATTGTCGCCGGACGCTACGGAACTGGGCCGCGCCATCGACGAGTACAAGTTGCGTCATCGCCGTCGTTTCATCACCTATGAAGAGACGTTGGCGGTGGTGAAGTCGCTGGGCTATCACCGCTAGCGCCCCGCCGGCCTCACGCGCCGCGCCAGCAGCGGTTCGCGAAGCTGCTGCAAGGCGACCAGGCCCAACATCTTTCCGCTGGCGTCGGAGACGCGGGCCAGGCTGACGCCCGCACTCTCCATCTGCATCAGTGCCGACAAATGGCTGCACTCCGCGCCCAGATCCAACAACGGCCGTAGCGGGCCGGGCCGCTCGGACGCACTGATCGCCAGATCGATCACGCGCAGGTAGCCCAACAGCGTGCCGGGCGCCTGGGCGGATTCCACCGGCACCAGCGGCAGGCGGCAGCGACGAGCCAGGTCCAGGACTTCCTGAGTGCTCATGTCGGAACGCGCGAAATGTAGTTGCTCCCGGGCCGCGAGGAAGCGGGTCACGGGCTCCTGGGCCACGGCAAAGATCCCTCGCGCCAGGCCGCGCTGCACCGGATAGAGGATTCCCGCCTCGTGTCCCTCCTCCAAAATCCGCGGCAGCTCGCGCACGGCCAGCAGCAGGCGTGCCGGCTCGGGCGATTGGCCCAGCAGTGCCCCCAAGGCACGGCTGAGTCCCCACAGCACGGCCCCCACCGGAAAGAACAGGACTACAAAGAGCAGCAAGAGCGGCCCCCCCCGCCGCAACAGGCGATTGGGGGCCTGCAGGAACAGATCCTTCGGCAGGAGCTCGCCATAGACGAACACCAGCGGGGCCAACAGGCAGGGGGCCAGCAGTTCGGCCAAATACGGCCACTGCGGAAAGAGCGATTCGGCCGCGGCCACGATGGCCGCCGACACCAGATAGTTGGCCAGCGCGTTGCCGATCAGCGTCGTGGCCACGAACAAGGCGGGATGCTGGGTCAAGAAGAGCAGCCCCCGCGCCACGCGGTCGCCTTCCAAGGCATCCAGGGCCAGTCGCAGCCGCACGGCCCGGTAGAAACCGGTCTCCGCGCCGCTGAAGAATGCGCTCAAGAACAGCCCGGCCCCGGCCATGCCCAAGACGATCCAGATCATGGCGGGGTGTCCTCCGCACGGGCCATGGTCAACTCGACGAGCAGTTGACCGCGGCGGGGCACGTCCAGCACCTTGAAGCGAAAGGGGCCCCAACGGCATTGATCGCCCGAGAGCGGGATCCGTTCGAGCATCTCCTGGACCACGCCGGCGACGGTGATGCTCTTGCTGGGCGGCCGCTGCATGTGGAAGTACCGCGCCAGGCGACGCAGGCTGGCCATGCCGGTCACGTGCCACGTGCCCGGCGCCACCTGGCGGATCGGCGCCCGCCGCAAGAGCCGTTCGCTGCGGCTGGGCGCCCCGCTGAAAATCGTGTCCAGGATGTCATCGAAGGTGAGGATGCCTACCGTTTCACCGTACTCGTTGACTACCGCCAACACGGCCTGCCCCTGCCGCCGCATCATCTCCAGCGCTTCGGCCACCGGCGTACACCAGGGCGCGTAGAGCACCGGCCCCGCGCGGCGGTCCAGGTTCTCCGCGGGAACGTCGTACAGTTCGTCCAGGGCGATGGCCGCCGCCACTTCGTCGCTATCCGGCTCCGTTACCAGCAAATATCCGCTGCTGGGCATTCGCGTGCGCAGATCGGCCGGCGACACGGGTGGGCGGAACGAGAGGAACTCGGTCCGCGGCCGCATCAGCTCGTCCACGCGAATTTCCGACAACAGCACGATGCTCTCCAGCACGCGCTGCTCGCGCTGGACCAGCGTGGCCTCGGTCATCGACAAGTGTACCGCCCGCTCCAGGTCGCGTATCTGCAAATAGGGCTCGGCGCGGAAACGCGGGCAAAAGAGCCGCTGGGAGAGGAGTTTGACCAATTGCAGGGCGGGGAGCAGGAGCCCCACGGCGCGGATCGCCGCGGCCAGCGGCGCCGCCACCCACAAGGCCACGCGCCGCGGCCGAAGCA
Source organism: Thermoguttaceae bacterium (assembly GCA_049509675.1). Classification (GTDB taxonomy): domain Bacteria; phylum Planctomycetota; class Planctomycetia; order Pirellulales; family Thermoguttaceae; genus JBEKZQ01. Next base: position 2,532 of record JBEKZQ010000629.1, read on the forward strand.
CCGCCAGGCTCTTGGGCAACATCTCGCCGAAAACGATGATGGCCAGCAAGGCCGCCAGCGTGAAAGCGCCGGCCCAAGCCGCCCGCCCGCCCTGTTGCCAATGCACCACGATGACCGAGGCCAACGCGAAGTACAGCAGGTTCACCAACTGGTTCCACAACAGCACGGCAGTGAGCAGGCGTTGCGGATCGCTGAGCAGGGTGGCGACGGTTCGCTCGGCGGGCGTGGCCGGCGTGCGGCGCGGGGGCTTTTCTCTGGCCCGCGAGCGCGGCAGCGA
>JBEKZQ010000063.1:0-17729 GCA_049509675.1 Thermoguttaceae bacterium
GGGTCGAGAGTCGAGAGCGGCTCGAGCCGGCAATTAGAAGCACGTCTCCGTGAATGCTGAGATCCTGGCCATTGGCGACGAGATCACCGGCGGCCAACTCCTTGATACCAACTCCCAATGGCTCAGCCAGCGCCTGGAGGAGTTCGGCATCCGCGTACACTATCACGCAACTGTCGGCGATGAGTTGGATCGGTGTGTGGCCGCGTTTCGGCAGGCCATCGATCGATCCGACCTGGTCCTGATCACCGGCGGCTTGGGGCCCACGGCCGACGACCTGACGCGCGAGGCCCTCGCCCGGGCCACCGGCCGGCCCTTGCTGTTGGCGCCCGAGGCGCTGGAGCATATCCGCCGGCTGTTCGTCCATCGCAAGCGGGAAATGCCCAAGCAGAACGAGCTTCAGGCCTACTTTCCCCAGGGGAGCCGGGTGATCGCCAATCCACACGGCACGGCCCCGGGCATCGATCTGGAGGTGCCGCGGTCCGGACGGCAGCCGAGCCGCGTGTTCGCCCTGCCCGGCGTCCCCGCGGAAATGGTCGAGATGTGGCATGGCGCCCTGGCCGCCGCCGTGCGGCAATTGGCCAGCGGCGGGCGGGTCGTCTGCCGCCGCAACATCAATTGCTTCGGGGCCGGCGAAAGCCGGATCGAAGCGCTGCTGCCGGACTTGATTCGCCGCGGTCGCTCGCCCCGCGTGGGCATCAATGCCAGCAAGGCCACCATCATTCTCCGCATCACCGCCGAGGGAGCCAGCCAGTCCGAATGCCAGGCCCTGATCGAGCCCACCGTGGCCACGATCCACCGCTGCCTGGGTACGCTCGTCTTCGGCGAGGGCGACGACCAGTTGCAAGACGTGGTCCTGCTACTGCTCGCACAGCGTCCAGATCCCAAGACTCTGGCCACGGCCGAAATCGGCACCGCCGGTCTGCTGGCCGATTGGCTTGGGTCGGCCGCGGATCCGGGCGATTGTTATCGGGGCGGGCTGGTGTTGCGCGGCCACGAGACGGCCGAGACGCTGGCCCAGCGATGCCGCGGGCAGTTCCAAAGCGATTATGGACTGGCCGTCGGCCCGTTTCCCTCCCGGCCGGCGGAAGAGAGGGCTGTCGAGCCGCCGCTCGTCGCGTTCGCCCTGGCCACCCCTACCGCCGTGCGCGTGAAGCAGATCCCCTTCGCCGGCCACCCCGCCCTTTTGCGCACCTATTGCGGAAAGGTGGCCCTCGATATGCTGCGGCTGGAGCTCTTGGAGGGAGCGTAACGCACTCAATGCATTTCGGCGGCAACCGTACCCATGCCGGGCCGATAGAAGTTGAACTGGACGTTCGGATGCTCGGCCAACAGCGACATCGGCACGGAGGAGTCGGCAATACCCTTGGCAATCATGAGCGTCGTAAGCCGCATGCCAAAGGGGTTGTCGTGGTTGCCGGCTTGCCAAATGGAAACTCTCTCGGCCTTCCAGGTTTCCACCGGTCCCACCGTGGCCGCCTGGGCCGGCACCAGCGAAACCTGGCCGCCGCCGGAGGTCCGCGCGTTCTGAATGACCGTCATCGGGTGCAGGTCCGTCACGCGGGTCTTGAGCCGCCGGTACTCGGCGGGCGTGGGCGGCCAGTCCTTGTAGCGGCCTTTTCGCCGGGGCGGATCGTTGAACGCCCAATGCTTCACTTCCCCCTGGCCGCCTTGCATGACGGCGCAGCGGATCTCGTCGTAACTCCTCGAATAGGCGGCCAGGTCGCCCGTGGGGAAGTGTAAGTTCGCCTCCGGCATCCGCAACTCACGCCGTATGCGCCGGAAGCAAAGCTCGCGGTCCGCCCGCGCAAAACTCAGCGGATGGTCGATCGGCACGGGCGTCCCGGCGTCGTCGACCCATTCGTCCATTCCCCAGAAATGGGCGCTGCGGACGTCCATGTCCAGATCGTTCACCAGCCGTGCGACCAGCGGCAACTGCTCGGTCGGGCCGATCGGGCCGCAGATCCCCACCGGGTTGTCGGCGGTCGACTGCCGCCAGGCATTGACGTACTCCAGGGCCTCAGCCAGGTAGAATTCCTCGATCGTGTCGTACATCACCACGCGGAAACCCGGCCGCGACAACTTCTGCACGTCCTTTGAGGTCAACCGGGCCGCATCGGCCAGGATTTCCGCATCGAGCGTCGTATAATCCCACCACTGCGGGGCGACTTTACTCATAGGCCGGGGCATGGTTGTTCTCCCAGGAGGCTTTCGTTGCACTGGCTGAGAGCTACTGTCGCTCACGCCGGGCCGCTCGTCAAGCTGGGCTTTGCCTGCAATGCCTCGCGGCGCTGCTCGATCCGCCGTGCCACGTCAGAACCGATCTCTTTGATTTCCACGGCCACATTGACATCTTCGCCAAGGAAAATGCGAATTCCGACTGCCAAAGGTTCGAGTTGGTCGCGAGACGGCGAATCCAACAGGACCTGCAAGGCCCCTCGCGCCTCCCCCCGCGCCGCCAACTCCACGAACAGGCGCGTGGCGTCCTCCAGCGTTTCCCGAACGGCCTTCGGATCGGCAAGGTACTCCTTTGCCGATTTCAAGGCATCTTGGAGACAGCCCAGCGCACATTCGATGGACGCTTGCGTGTGGCGGCAGACGGCGGCATTCGGGTCCAAGGCGACGGCCCCGCGCGCCCATGTTAGGGCCCGCTCCAGCAGCGACGGCTCACCGAATTTGAAGAGCTCCCAAGCGAAGACGTTTAGCAGCCGCGGGTCGCCCGGCGACCGCGAAATGGCGGTTTCGGCAAACTGGAGAGCCTCCTCATGTCGCGGCTCCTGCCGGAAAAGCAGACGTAGCAGGTCAACCGTCGCCTGGACGAATTGCGGCTCGATCTCGATGGCCTTGCGGTAGGCCTGCTCCGCCTCATCGAAGCGGAAGAGGTTTACGTTTAGCAGGGCGCCAAGGAGCGTCCATGCTGCGGCTGACCGCCGGTCGATCTGAACCGCGCGGCGCAATGCGGTTTCCGCTTCCGCGAAGCGGGACTCCCGAATGTACGAGAGGGCTGTCTCAAAGACTTGGGGTAGTCCGTCCGGAAACGCTGATGGTTCCTCGGCTGTGGCAAGGGCCTTGTCCGCAGGAGTTGGCTGGCGGATCATCCTTGCCAGCGAATCTGGCACGTCGTCGAGGCCGACGAAGCTGTCGCGGGCCATTTCGGCAAGCTTGCCGCGGAGCGAGTCCGCCGGCAACTGGGTTATCATGTCGCAAAGCACCTGGTAGTGATCCTGCCGCTGGGCCGGGTCGAGCCCGCGCGCCTCGTCGGCAATGCGGCGGGCCGTCGTGAGCAACTCCTCCGGCTCGTAGAAGCTGACCATGAAACGGACCACCGCCCGCACCCGCTCGGCGGGCGAGCCGCGGCGACGGAACAGATAATAGATGTTGTACATCCGCTCGGCCACCTGGTACCACTTGGTGCGACCGGGATCGTCGACCGTGGCCACCGCGCCGCGATCAACTAGGCGCCGCAGCAGCGAACTGGTCCGGTTCACGTCCATCCGCGCGGCGACTGCGACATCCCGGGCCGTCGAAGGATCCCAGAGCTCGGCCAGCGCCAAGTAGACCTTCCGCTCGACCGCCGGCAATGCGTCCAGATGGCTCTTGAAATAGCCGGTATGATCGTCGACCAGACCAACCAAGTCGCCCATCAATTCACGGAGTGAGAGCCGGGCGCCGAAGGTGGATAAGATGGTGAGCAGCCGCAGGTTGCCGCCGGTGAGGATCTGGATGGGGCGCACGCGGTCGCCCTCCAGGAGGTGGCCGGTGAGCAAATGCCAGAGCACGCGGCAGTCGTCCTGCTCCAGCGGCCGCAAGGGGTGGACGCGGAACAACTCGTACATGGCCTTGTTGGCGTTGTCGATCTCCTCGAATCGGCTGGTGGCCGTGGCCAGGAGCATCACGCGGGGCTCGTTTTGCAGGGTGTGGCGGAGTTTCCAAGCGTCGTCTTCGCTAATCTGGTCGCCGAGCAGGCCGTTGAAGTTCTCGACGATCAGCAACAGCCGCTTGCCCTGCTCGTCGGCGAAGGCCAGCAACTGGCCCAAAACCCGCTCGCGCATGGTGTCCTCGTCCTGCCATTGCGCTCCGTACTCTTCGTACTTTGCCTGCCACCGCAGGTCCTTGGTCTGCTGGCCCAGGTGAAAGGCCGCTTCAAGCCAGAACTCACCCGGCGTAGTAACCTCGTAGCTTTCCTCGGCGAAGATCAGCGGATACCAACGCTCGGAAAGTTCGGCGTCGCGATCGATCTCGGCCGCCAAACGCCGCACCAGCATGGTCTTGCCCGAGCCCCGGGGGCCAATCAAGAGCACGTGCTGATTGGCGCCCGTGGTGTTCTCGCGCACGGTTTGCAGCGCGGCCTGCAGGTCGGCATGGCGCACGACGAACTGATCGACCAGTTCCGCGCGAGTGAGGAACGCCGGATTGTACTTCATCACCTGTTTGGGCATGGTCAGGCCCCGCGTTTGAGAGTGGGAATGTAACCGAACCCGTGGCGTGCTTTCCACCAGTCGCGCAGCAGCTTGGAGATAAGTCGGTGCCGGTCCTCTTTTCGCTCGATGTAGCCGTCGTGCTCCAGGACATCGAGGATTTCCCTCCGCGCCTCGGGGGCAGACGTCGTGCAGAATTCATAGGCCCGGGAAATTGCTTCCACCGCCTCGGCCGTCAGGTGTCCAACCACGGCCGTTTCGGTCAGAAGTTCCAGGGCCATCGGGAAGGTCTCCTCGCCGAGGACCATTCTCAGCCGCTCTTCGTAGTGCGTCAGCTCCGCATGGCCGCGGATGCTGAGCAGTTCCGTGTCGTAAATGGTCTTGACATCCGCAGGGAAGACCTTGTTCCGCTGTTGCCGCACGCACCAGTCGCGGGCGTGACGGAAGAACATCTGCACGTGATGCGGGATGCAGCAGCCCAGCATCTCCACCATTTGTCCGGGCACGCCCGGCTCGAACTCCAGCTTGTAGCCGGCGGCCAACGCTTCCAGGCAGCCGCGGGCGGTTTCTTCGTCCCACGGTTTCAATTCGAACGGTTCGAAGTTGTTCAGGTTCGCACTGAGGCGTCCTTGCCGAAGAACCGGCTCCAGGCCGATGCTCCCCGAAAGGACAATCCGGATCTTCCCCTGGTGGCGGATGCTGTTGTCGCGAAGCCAGGAAAGAAACAAGTCTGCCTGTTGCCGCCGCTCGGGCGTGATTCGGTAGTCGGCCCCCTTGAGGATTCGGTTGACAAGGATCGGAGCTTCGTCGATCAAGAGCAGCACCGGCAGTTCCGATCCGGCCAGCGCGCCCATGAGTTCGTCACCCCTGCGCTGCCATTCACCGGCCAGACCGGCACGGAGCTTGATGCCGATTTCCCCAAGGTTGAGGCCCTCCACGTTCTCGGCAACGCGACTGAATACCTGCTTCCACAGCGGCTGGTACGGATGGACCGCCAGCCCCAACTCCACGACCGCGTCGGCCGCGGAGGCACACTTCTGTAGGTCGACGAACAGGCACAAATACCGTGCGTGAAGCCGCCGCGCCGTCTCCTTCATGAGACTCGTCTTTCCCATACGCCGCTGGGCAATCAGGAGCGAATGGGCACCGGAGTCGATCATCGAAATGAAGAGATCCAGATCGGTCTCCCTACCCCAGAACTGTTCGCCATCCACCCATTTTCCATAGGCCATCGTGAGACTTCGCTTTTCCATCGCATCGCTCGCTTATAAAAACACTTTTGTTGGAAACAAGTCTGTTGGAATATTAGCAGATATTCGCCGAGATGTCAACTAGAAAGGCTGAGCAGCAGCGGCACAACATGTATTCCTGGGTTCCAAGCGCATCTGCCATCTGGCGAAAACATGCCCAATACGTTAGAATTCATGTTCGGGGTCAGGACTTCACCTGCGGGCCCCACGGCCTTTGTTGCGTCGCTTACCGACTGTTTTTTCGCCGACCCATCGGATTGAGGTAAGAATATGGCTAAGAAGTTATTGAACCGTAAAGAATTACGCGAAGAGAGCGATGCTGCCGAACGCCTCGATACGGCAGAACCGGCGGTGGAGGCCAAGAAGCCGCCCGCGAAGCGCAAGTCTCGGGCAAAGGTCGTCAAAGAGGTGCGGCTGAAGGCCTTCTGGGGTGTCTTTAGCCAGTCGTTGCGAAGGGTGGCCCGCTACGAATACAGCCAACGCGCCGAGGCCGACAAGAAGGCGCTTGAATTGTCTGAGTCGGGAAAGTCGCCGCATTTTGTTCAGCTTATCAAAGAGGTGATCGAAGAGTAGTGTGAAGTTTTCAGTGTTCAGTTTTCAGTGTCGCTCTCAAACGTCTCGCTGAAAACTGAAAACTGAAAACTGAAAACTATGTCCGAATACATCCAGATCGTGACCACGGCGCAGCAGCGCGCAGACGCCCAGCGCATTTCGCGCATCCTGGTCGAGCAGCGGCTGGCCGCTTGCGTGCAGATATCAGGACCGATTGCCAGCACATACCGGTGGCAGGGCAAGATCGAAACGAGCGAGGAATGGCAATGCACGATCAAGACCCGCCGCGACTTGTACGATCGCGTGGAGGCGGCGATACGGGCCATCCATCCTTATGACGTGCCGGAAATCCTCGCCCTGCCGATTCTCGCCGGCTGCGCGGATTACTTGCGTTGGCTGGAAACGGAAGTCACGGCCGCCGATACGCCGAAAGGCGAATCGTGTTAGCCGGGATCGCCAGGAAGTGCGGCCCTTGGGCCGACGGGCTCGACCCGCCAGGATCGCCGCGGTACACGCGCGTCTGGGCCCCACGGTAGCCTAACGTGCCGCACCACGTTTCATAGGGCCGGCCCTTCCGCTCGTCGCCCTGGAAAAATGCCAGGTAGCCGAGTGCATCGCGGGCGATGAACTCCTGCGGACTGGGAGCGAAACGGGTGGGGCTGTAGACGCGGCACCACGCGCCGGCGTTGAAATAGACCTGGTCCAAAACGTATCCTTCGGCGTAACTGGCATCCAAGGGCACTTGCTCAGACAGATGGGTATGCCCGTAGACCACGTGCTTTGCCCGCCGGTTGCGAAAATCCGCTTCGGCCAGGGCGTGGCAATGGTACGAGCCGCACGGCGCCCCGCGGAGCGTTTCCAGCCAGGCAAGGATGGCGTCGGTCGGGCCGACCGATCGCTGCCCCTTGAACTTCAGCGCCCGCTTCAGGCCCTCGACCAGGTTGGGCGGACCCTCGCTGCCGCGGCGACGCAGGAATTCCCCGGCCAACAACTCGTCGGCCAGGCGGTCCCACAACGTCTTGATCCGTTTGCGCGTGGCCGGCATCGGGCAGGTCCGCTCCAGCAGTCTTTCCAACCACACGGGGACCAGCACCGGGGGGTGGATGTTGTGGATCTCGCGCAAGCCGTGCAAGGTGCAGTCCGGCAATTCGCCGCCGAAGGTCGACTCGACCGCCGTGGCGAAGCGGGAAACCAGGTCGATGGCCACCGCGTCGTTCGGTCCGCTGGCGTCGCGATCGCCCTCGAAGCTGAGCGGATCAAAGAGGTCGCCATGCCGGGCCGCCACCTTGTGCCGCCGCAGCACCTGAAACAGCTCGTCGCTTTCCGCGGCGTCGTGCGGCAAGGGGTGATCGGCCCGTGCGGCCAGGCCCAGTTGCTCGACCAGCGCCTGTCGCACTGCGTCGTACTTCGGCCCCGGCAAATGATAGAACCAGTCGTGATCGCCGACCATGTAATGCAGTCGCACCGTCACCGGCTGGGCCTCGGCGTCGACGGCCGGCCGCGCCGATCGCAGGCTCGGCGGCAGGCGGATCTCTCCCTCGGTCAGGCCCCGCAGAATCGCCAGAACCTGCTCGTTCTGCGCCAGGATATCCTGTGTAATCCGCGCGATCTGTTCCACGAATTCCGGGGCGTGGGGGTTTCCCCAAGGCCGCACTCCCGGCAGGGCCGCCCAGCGGGCTGAACGGATCAGGTCCAGCACGTCGCCCAGCAGGAGCAAGTCGATCCGCTCGACGGGCCGGTAGCCGTCGCTGCGCCAGGAGGCCGAAAATGCCAACTCCTTGAGCCGCTCGGCAAACAGCGCCAGCGCCGCGGGCTCCAGAGTGGTCCCGGTGGTGGCGTCGTTCAGGTGTAGGTCGCTAATGACTACAAGCATGACCCCCTCGTCAGTGGCGCACGCGCCCCTCGGCTGATGCTCCACATTGCGCGTTTATCGGCCTCCGGCCGTAGCGAAGTTGAGAATTATTCCAAGGGGGCGGATTTTGCCGGCTTGATTGCTTCGCGGCCGGCACTGGCCGGCGACAGGGGATTGCCCCAATTCGGGCGCCGGGTGCCACTTTGCCAGTGTTTTTTGCCACCAATCAAGTGATGGCTTTTTCCGGCTACGCCAAGCCGGCGGCAGCACTGGCGGAGCCAGTGGCACCCGGTGCCGCGTGGTCGCGACAGAAATGGGACTGTTCCCTTCCGAAGCCCCAATTCAAACCGTTGCACCGTCGAGGCGCGGAGACTCCGAGAGAGATGAAAAGAGAAACGATGGCCGTGCCGGCCGGTGGCAATCCAGGCTAGACGCCCGCGTTCAGCCCGCGCTGCAATTCCTCGTATTTCGGACGGACGTAGGGGTTGAGCTGCCGGGCGAAGTCGAGCGGCAGACTAAGGGCTTGAATCAGCGAGACAACGTCGGCGAGGTCTTTCATGCGCGCGACCCCGCCGGTCATGCCGGAAGCGAGCTTCAATTCGATCAGGGAGGGCAAACCGAGATATCGAATCCCCTCGATTTCAACGCCGGCCTCGGCCGGATCAGGGAAGGCGACGGGTTTGGGCTTGCCATCGCCGGGGAACTGGCCGGCGACGAGGAACTCGATGCGGACGCCGGTCGCGGCGTCCTTGAGATTCTGGCTGCCGGCGAACGCTGAAACATAGCCCAGGCCCAGCAGTTCCCGGTGAACGGTCGCCAGACCCTCGGCCGTCACCAGGATGTCCACATCCACGGTGGCGCGCACGAATCGATGCGCGCCCAAGGCCATGCCTCCCGCAACCGCGTAGGCGATCCCGAACTTATCCAGCGTGGCGGCGATCTTCCGCAGCGTCTGGTGAACCGGATCATCCCGCATAAAGAACCTGCACATGGCCGCCACAGCGTCAACGTCTGGACGCCGCAACCACTCGTCGTAGGTCTCAGCCACTGGAGATGCGTTGGTGTTCATGCCCACCTGCCGGTCCATTCTAACGCGCACGAGCTCCAGCAAGGTGCGGTGATTGCTCGGACGGCGAGAAATGGCCGAACGAGCAATTCAGGCCGTCGTTTCGGTAACCGTTCACCGGGTTCTCACCTAACGGTTATTTCCGGAACCCCCGTCAGTGGAAGGCCGACTAGTGCAATTCTAGAAGAAGGGAATTTGGTTTGTCAATCCCCTCCATATTCCCGTCAGGAGAACCGCAGAGTCCGGCGCGCAAAAGCGCCGGGTGCCAGGCTTTGCCAGTGTTTTTTGCCACCAATCAAGTGATGGCTTGTTCCGGCCACGCCAAGCCGGCGGCAGCACTGGCGGAGCCAGTGGCACCCGGCGAAGGAAGGCAAAGACACGAGTCGACAAGAATATGGGTGGACAGGAAAATGGATGTCTTGTTGGTCTTCCTGTCTGCTATCCTGTTTTGTCTATAGGCCAAGTGCCAAGGATGATCCGCATGTGTGGACGTTTTACGCTCCGTGCGCCGGCCAGCGTGGTGGCCGAACAGTTTGCCCTATTTGAGGTTCCGCCGCTGGAGCCGCGCTACAACATTGCCCCTTCGCAAAGCGTGGCCGCGGTGCGAATTGACCCGAACGCGGCCGAGCCCCGCCGGGAACTCGCATGGCTCCAGTGGGGATTGGTGCCCAGTTGGGCCGGCGATCCATCGATCGGCAATCGGCTGATCAACGCCCGGGCGGAAAGCGCCGCGCAAAAGCCGGCCTTTCGCACCGCCTTGCGTCGTCGCCGCTGTCTGGTGGCGGCCGACGGTTTTTATGAGTGGCAGCCGGTCAAGAAAGCCAAGCAGCCGTTCCACATTCGTTTGCGGGATGGCCGGCCCTTCGGTCTTGCCGGATTGTGGGAAGATTGGGAAGGGCCCGATCACCGGATCATCCGTTCCTGCACGCTGCTGACCACGGAAGCGAACGACCTGGTGCGGCCGATCCACGATCGTATGCCCGTGATCGTTCCCCGGGCCGCTTATGAGCAGTGGCTGGATCCGGCACGGCAGGAGGCTGAGCAGATCGCTCCGCTGCTGGTTCCGTATCCGAGCGCGGAGATGGTCGCGTACCCGGTGTGTAGCCTGGTCAACAGTCCGTCGCACGAAGACCCCCGGTGTGTTGAGCCATTGACCGATCTATTCGAGGGGGGTTGACGACCGGTTCTGGCGAGGTTAATGTCAATCTTAGGTGAATGTTCGCGGCGGGGTGGCCCTGACGGGGGGGCGATATTGTAGGCCACCCTGGCGGCTAACTGTGTACGGAGTGCTGCAACGTGCGACTTATCCTGATCGATCGGCCGACCGTCCAACGAGTTCATTTCCATCCCTTGGTGCTGAGCCGTCCGATTTGGGAATTGCGCTGCGGCATGACCACCTTGGGCGAGAAACTCGCCGCCCGCGCCAACGCGCAGGAGGTGGCGTGCTTCGTACTCCCCTACATGGCCAACGCCTATCGCGCCATGACGGTCTGGAAAGTGAACGACCTCGCAACGCTCTCGGGCGATGACCTGCTGGTGGTCGATGGCCGGGTCAAGGCCGCGGAGTTGGAGGCGATCGACAAGCCGGCCCCCGGCTGGAGCCAGATCCGTTTGGATGCCGACGGCGAAGTGCTCGTGGCACGGATCGCCCAGGCCGACCTGCCCCGGCTGCAAACCGACTCGATCCAGTCGCTCTTGGATTCGGCCAAGCGGCTCTTGCCGGTGGTCTCCGGGACGCCGCACACCTGGAACTATCTTTGGGAACTGGTGTTGGCCAACCCCCGGCAGTTGTACGAAGATTTCGCCCAGGCCAAGCGAAGCGGCATCGAGGGAACGGTCGAGCAGCCCAACGCCCTGCGCGGCGATCGTGCCAACGTCTATATAGCCCGCGGGGCGGTAGTGCATCCGATGGTCGTCGTCGACACCGTGGGCGGGCCGGTGTATATCGACGAAGGGGCGGAGATCCAGCCCTTTACGCGCATTGCCGGCCCCTGCTACATCGGCAAGAAAACGATCCTGCTGCGCGCCAATTGCCGCGAGGGCACCTCGATCGGCCCCATGTGCCGCGTGGGCGGCGAGGTGGAAGGCTCCATCCTCCACGGCTACGCCAACAAGTATCACGACGGCTTCCTGGGCCACTCCTACGTGGGCCAGTGGGTGAACCTGGGCGCGCTGACGACCAACAGCGATCTGAAGAACGATTACTCGAACATCCGCGTGGTGCTGGACGGCTCGACCGCCCTGGAGACCGGCGCCAACAAGATCGGCGCCTTCATCGGCGACCACGTCAAGACCTCGATCGGCACGCTCTTGAATACGGGGGCCTACGTCGGGGCGATGTCGCTCATCGTCGGCAGCGGCAAGTTGCTGCCGAAGTTCGTTCCGTCGTTCACCTGGTTCCTGGAAGACGCGGCAAGCGAAGGTTTCGGCAAGGCCCGCTTATATGCGGCCGCCGCCACGGCCATGGCCCGGCGGCAGTTTCAGTGGACGCCCGCCGACGAGTCGCTCTGGGACGAGGTCTTCCGCATCACCGCCCCGGAGCGCGAGGAGGCGATTGCCCGCAGCCGTCGCCGCCTGGGTACGCAGTGCGCGTAGCACACGGGGCGGCCGGGACAAGAGGGCCCGAGTTTGTGTGCCACTGGCTCCGCCAGTGCTTCTGCGGGGTCCAACAGTCCCTGAGCCTGGCACGGTTCCCTTGGCTTCAAGCTCCACGCGAGGAAAATCTGGCCCACGAGAGGACCTTGCGGCCTAAACCCAGGGTAGGCGGCAAGATACGCGGATGGCGTGTTTCCAGGGTCGTTCACGACCCTTCCCGCCGTAGGCGGTAGTAGGCCCGACGTTCACGTCGGGTTGGCAAAGATGCTCGCTCCCGCGCGCCGCTGGCCCGGTCCGCCCGCCGCCATCGGCGGCGGGCGGACCGGGCCAGCGGACGGAGCAAAGCGCGGTCGCGCCGGTCTACCCGTGCTAAAGCACGGGCCTAATACCGCCTACGGCGGGAAGCCCGATGAATCGGGCTGGATGCAAGCGCCTCAGGCGTTCCGGCGTAGTCTCCAGATCCCAAACGCCAACGCGCCGGCAAGCAGCATGGCGATGCCACCGGGCTCAGGGCTCGCTGCGCTACTTGCAACACGAAAACCGATGCCGTTGCCCCCGTCCGTCGGGAGGAAGTAGATGTCGCGGAGGGACGAGGCCAGGGTGTCCGAGTTGTCGCCGAACGACCCGCCACGCAAACCCCGATATTCACCACTGATGTTCGCCTCGTTCCACTGCCAAACCTCGCCGCCTTGATCGTACGTGCCATAGGGCCCGGGAGATTGCCAAAATGCCCCGACCGGCGTCAGGTAGTTTGTCGGGTCGGTGTAGGTACTGCCATTGTAGAAATTGGCGTTGTTTGTGCCGGATGTCGAGGCCACATTGATCGGCGCGGTGTTGCTCTGCGTCGGATAGGTCCAATAACCCGCGTTGGTGCTACCCCCCTTGTAGTATGATGCCTTATACCACTCGTTCTCCGAGGGGATGAAATAGGTCGCCCCGGCGTTGCGGGTTATTGCCATCAAGGCCGAATCGGTGATTGCCCCGTTGAGCGTATAGGCCCCGGTTTCCGTCGTGCCGTTCCCCTCAGGCAGATTTGGCTGACCATTTTGCAGCCAATTGCAGAGCCGGGCCGCGTCACCCCATGAGACGTAGTTGACCGGGAAACTGCCGTTCTTGGTGGTCGCGTAGCTGTAGGTGCCCGAACTTAGGGTTTGAGAAATGCCGCAACCATACGACGTATCGGTTGCCATACTCGGGTTGTATAAACCGTATGGGTCGCTCGTGGTGGCGACAGCATTAAGAAACGCGGCGTACTGCGAAGTCGTCACGTCGTACTTACCCATCTGGAACGTATACCCGACTCCCCCGTAGCCAGTCGTATCGGCCGTGTTGCCCGGATCGCCCACAGTCACCATGGCCATAGTGATCGTTTCGGCCTGCGCGGCCACCACGCCCGCGGCCGCCACGGCCGCCGCCAGGATCATCGTATTCAGCGTGTCCTTCATGGCTGTTTCCCCCTTTTTTAACGTAGGACGGATTGCTAATCCGTCTGCTTTCCAAGGACGGATTGGCAATCCGTCCTACAGCCTGACGTACTCATCTCGCTCCGCGAGATGTCAGACCTCTTGCGGAGCGAGAGGAGTACTTTCGATCGTTCGCGGCGGAGTCAGTTGCGCCGAGAGACAAGCCAAGACAGAGAGGAAACTTTAGGCAGCCCCCGGCGCGGTTCGCTAGACATCCGCACCGGCAAAGTCGCGAAAAACGACCCATTCCTGGGCAAAACGCCCGCTCCTGGTTGATCCCCCAGACGTCCAACTCGTTGGCGGATCGGGAGTTAGCATTCGCGCTGCCTCGTTTCGGGCTGCAACTTGACAATTGGGACTCCCACAACCAGATTCTACTAAAATGCGGTCGGGATGTCCAGCAATTTGTGACAAATTCGTGAAAAATTTGCCAAGAGAAAACTGCAAGGTTGCGATGCGCGACACGTAGCAGGGGGGCTCCAGCCTGTGACTGACGGCCAGGATGGCGGTGCTACCTCTCAATCTCGGCAAGCTACGCGACATCGCCGTCGGCCTAAAGGCCGTGTTTCTCGGGTCTCGCACCTAAAAACGGAAGAGCCTTGATTTTGGAATGTGGTCCCAGAACCGTTTCACGTTCCTCTCGTCGACCTCCCTTCAAAATGCTTACTCCCCGGGGCCGCGATTGCCCATCGCTTCCAGGGCCAGGCGCATGCCGTCGCGGAAATCGACCTGGGGGGCGTAGCCGAGCAGTTTCCTGGCCTTGGCGATCGAAAAATCGAGATTCAGGGCCAGGAACTTGATGCGGGCCCGAGTGAGGATCGGCGCCTCGGTGGCCCGGCGCAGGCGGGCAAACCCTTCGATGAAGCCCACGGCCAGGCGGGCCACCCATAGCGGCACCTTGGCCGGCCGCGGACAGCCCAGGTAATCGGCGATCGTGCCGACGAACTCCTCGCGCGTCACCAACCGCTGGTCGCGAATGTTGAAGACCTCGCCCACCGCCTCGTCCTTTTCGATCGCCAGGAAGATGGCGTCGCACAGGTTGCCCACGTAGGTATTGTTGAGCAGTTTTTGGCCGTCGCCGATGAGCTTCATCTTTCCGGCCTTGAGGCGGGCGGCCAACTGGGGCAGCAGATGGCGATCGCCGGGGCCGTAAATGAAGCCCGGCCGCAAGATGACCACCGGCAAATGATATTCGGCCGCGTGCCGCCCCAGCACCACCTCGGCCTCGGCCTTCGTGCGGGTGTAACCGTCGAGGCCCTCGATGTCCGGGGCCAGGCTCTCGTCGCTGCCGTAGTGGTGGCGGGCCGGATAGACGCCCAGGGTGCTGATGTCGACGAATCGCTTCAGGCGCCCTTCGTGCTCGGCGGCGGTCAGCAGATGTTCCAGGGCATACACGTTGATGGCCCGATACTGCTCGACCGGTCCCCAATCGCCCACGTGGGCGGCGGCATGTACGATGACGTCGATCCCGGCGACGGCCGGCGGCAGCGATTCCGGCCGGGCCAGATCGCCCTCGGCCAGCTCGATCCCCAGCTTTGCCAGGGCGTCGGCCTTTGGGACCGAGCGGACCAGGGCCCTTACCGCGTAGCCTGCCGCCCGGGCCCGCTGGGCAAACATCGCGCCCACCATGCCGGTGCCGCCGGTGACCAGAATCCGACCTCGATCCATGCGTTGATCTCCCGGAAATGTGTTTGTGGCTTAGGATCGGCGGATCAATAACTGTCGCACCAAGATTGTAGTCGGCACACGCCGTGTGCCGTCCCCCGCACACGGCGTGTGCGGGCTACATTGGACAACCTGACAGTAATTGATTTGCCGGTCCCTAGCTCCCCTCTCCCCTCGCGGGAGAGGGGCTGGGGTGAGTGACAACCCGCGGTCAAGACACCAAGGTTCTCTTCAGCGACCACCTACTATAGCGCGGCGCCTGTCGCTTGTCTACCACGTCACGCCGAAGATGTAGGTGAGCGAGAAGTAGATCCCCAGCAGTAACAAGACCGTGCCCGCGATGCGCTGGATCCACCATTGGACGCGGGTCATGATGTGGAACGCGTTGGCCATGATGCGCACGCTCAGGGCCAGCAGAACGGTGAAGAAGAGCACCGGCAAAGCCGTGCCCACGCCGTATGCGGCCGGCAGCAAGATCCACGATCGCTCCAGTTCGGCCATGCGGCAGATGCTCACGAAGAAGCAGGCGGCCGAGACGGGGCAAAACGCCAGGGCCAACAGAATGCCCAAGGGCAGGGCCGCCCAGACGCCGTGCCGTTGGACCCGGCCTTGGAGTTGCGGGCCAACGCCCGGGCCGATGCCGGGCAGCCGCAGCAGTTCCAACAGCACCATGGCGGCCAGCATCAGCACGGGCCCTAGAATCTGGTTCACGTAGCGATCCAGCAGCGATGCCAACGGGGCGGCATGAAGGCCGGCCAGCAAAACGAGCGACAGGACGACATACGTGATCGCGCCGCCCGCGGCATAGAGCAATCCGGCCGCCAGCACTCCGCGGGTGTTGCCCGCGCGGCGGCCGATGAAGGCGATGGCCGCGAGGTTCGTGGCCATGGGGCAGGGGTGCAGCGTGGTCCAGATGCCCAGCCCTACCGCCTCAACAATCGCCTGCAGCACCATCGGCTGTCTCCCCGTATCAGCCCGGATTGTCAGTTTGTAGGGTGGGTCGAGCAAACCGTGATTATGGTGGGGCTTCGGTCGCTCGGCCGCCGGTCGTACTCATCTCGCTCCGCGAGATGGAAACCATCTCGCGGAGCGAGATGAGTACGTTTGAGCAGCCGCCCTACATGTTGCCGCAGCAGCATCGCCGTTCCCCCGCATCAGGGCGTTGCGGCGTCGATAAAAGCCTGCACGTGCTCTCTTACGTATTGGACGTAGCGCGGCTTGTCGTCCACCAGCGGCACGGCATCCGCCAGATTCTCCCAACGATCGCTCTGGGCACCGCGCGGGGCAACCAGCACGATCGACGGCCCAACGAGTTGGTAGTCGTTGCGGAAGTGCTCGTGCTCGGGCTGCTGGATATCGACGAGGGACCAACGGATGCGGCCGTCGGCGAGTCGCCGGGCAAAACTTTGCTGAAGCATCTCGCGAGTGTACGCTTCGAGCTTATTGCAAGTGGAACAGCGCACCGTGTTATGGAAGCACAGAACGCACACCTGGCCCGGCATCGCCGGCACGGTTTCCGCCTGGGCTGTTGCCGATTGGCCCGCGGATGGCGGCAGGCTCCTGCGCCATTGTCTGACCGCGAGCGTGCCGATGCTGGCCGCGATGAACCCGAGCAGTATGAGGTTAAGGAGCCGTTGGGGTTTCATAATGGGACTTCTGCAAGACGCGGTGCCCAAAGGAGAGGTAATCGAGGAGGCCGCGTTTCGCCTCAGTTCCCCTCACCCTGACCCTCTCGCGGAGGGAGAGGGGAACTGCACGCAGAGCCCTCTCGCAATTCCCCCGGGCCCCCTTACCACTCTTCGATGGGCGGCACGTCGGCGGCGATCAGGTCGTCGGGCAGGCCCTCGACCAGTTCCGTGGCAGCCGCCTGAAAGTCCTGATCGACATAGGCCGACTGCACGCCGGCCATGGCCGAGTCCAGCAGCGATTGCAGGTTCTGGAGGGCGCCGTCGGCGTAATCACTCAAGGCCACCAGGTCCGTCTCGAACGAGTCGCCGGCGTCGGACGAAACCGAGACGGCCGCGGGGTCGGGCGACTGCCGGGCCAAGTCGCTTCTGCCCGATCCGAGTTGCGCAGAGCGCCGGGAACCATCCCGCCAGTGCCAGGCCGCGACAGCGATCAGGAGCACGCAGGCGGCGGCCAGCGCCAGGCGGGCCAAACGCCGCAGCCGCCGCTGGTAAGCCGTGTGCCTGGGCCGCGATAAGCCGGCGCCGCGCTGCGATCCAACAGCGGCAACGATCCGGGCGTGCAGCGATTCGGAAAACGGCGGCCGGGACTCCAGCGCTTCGCCGCGGAGTTCTTCGGCCAACCACACTTCGCCAGTGGATGAATCTCGTTCAAACATGAGGCGCCTCCCACGCCGTGCGATGCGGCGTCCGATGGGTTCCAAGAGCATGATGCACAGGGCGTCTGGCTTGCGGCTCCGGCGAATGGTCGACATCCTGCTCGCGCAACAGCGGCAGCAGTCGCCGACGGGCCCGAAAGAGCATGGTCTTGACGGCCACGCGCGAGAAGCCCAAGACCCACGCCACTTGCTCGACCGGCATCTGTTCGACATAGAACAGCCAGAGGGCCGTCGTCTGCTCTTCCGAGAGGGTCTGGGCCGCCAGGTCCCACAAGCGGCGGCGGCTCTCCTCGGCGATAATGATCTCGAGCGGCAACGGGTCGGCCGCCTGGGCGGCTTCCAGCGCCCGCGCGTCGATCGTGGCCCGCGGGCGGCGATAATGGTTGATGCTTACGCGGCGTGCGATCGTGAACAACCACGCTGCGAACGGCCAGCGGCTGCGATATTGCCCCAGACCCTGGTAGGCCCGCAGGAAGGTGTCCTGGCACAAGTCCTCGGCGTCGGCGGCAGGCACCCGTTGCTGAAGG
>JBEKZQ010000630.1:0-2770 GCA_049509675.1 Thermoguttaceae bacterium
AATGGGTCGATAAGGGCGCGATCGCGGCCGGAAGCCTCGCCGGCACTCACAGCTCCTACGTCTGGTTCCTCGACGCCGACACCTGGCTGGCCGTGAGCGAAGCCGGCCACGGCCGGCACGGCACCTTCCGAACCACCAATCGAGGCACCACTTGGACCAAGGTGCTCCAGGCCGAGCACGCCCACGGCGCGAACCAAATCTTCATTGGTGACGGCGTGATCTATCTGCCCCACACGGGCGGCATCCACCGCTCGGCCGACGGGGGCGTGACGTGGACCCAGGTCTCGACGCTCCAGGCCTCGTCGGTGGTGGCTACGGGCCGTTACCTCTACGCCAGCTACGGATTCCCCTTGCTGTCGCACCAGTTCAACCCGAACCTGCAACGGGCATTGCGGGCCACGGGCACGTCGTGGTCCACCGCCTACGCGCCGCCGCCGGCCATGATCAACGGCACGAAACGCGCCGCGGTATCCTACGATGGCAAACACTACGTTATCGTCAGCGGCAACTGGTGTGCGGCGGGCATTTGGCGCTACGTCGAGCCGTAAGATAGGGGATCCTGCTCCTCGTTCCTCTTCCGACCGTGATGGCGATACGCGTCGTCCAGGTGCCGCGAACGTACAACGCTTTCGACCGTGGCCAGTTCGACGAGTTGAGAAGCGGATTTCGAACCGTCTCCACCGGGGGTCCACGCTTGCCGCGGCCGCGACGCGTCGGTCTCCTCCCGCAGAACCATGTCATGCGCCAGCGTCCTGTCGTTTGCTGCCGAAAGCAGCGCCTGACGAAATGTGCCCACGATTGACACATCGGACGCCTTGGTGGTCCAGCAGTCTTTATATGTCGGGTTCGGCGCCACGACCAACCTGCGGTCGGTGCCCGGCTTGTCCAACAGTGCGGAAAACACGGTTGGGCAAGCCAACGACGGCAACCTCTGCGACAGGTCCGGTTCCTGGGTGACGGCCACGTGGTCGCCGACCGGCGGATCCGACGAGGCACTCCGTTGAGCGACGCCGGGCGTAGTTTGCTCGATCGAAGAGACGGCCATCTTGGTTGTCCCAAGAGCCGGCACGGCGACAGCAACAGCGGCGGAGAAATCGGACGTTGTGCTCGCGCCCGACTGCGAACTAACGGCAACGGCGGCAGACGTCACTGTCCCGCCGCCGCCACCGAAATTCAACAGCAGGTTGCCGCCTGCGAAGATCATGGCGCCGCCCGCAGGCATGGCAGCGGGAGAAGCGACGCTGATCGCGCCGCCGTTGATTGTGATTCCTGAATAAGTGTTGACGCCAGAGAGAACCAAGGTGCCGGGGCCGGTTTTCGTGATTCCGCCACCAGTGCCGGTCAGTGCGATCCCGAAGGTGCAGGCGGCGCCGGCGTCGACTTCCACGGTGGTACCGCCGGCGGCTATGGCGAGGTCGTTGCCAGACACCGTAAAGTCGCCGCCCTGGAAAATAAGCGTGCTGAAGGAGGTTGCGGCGGGGAAGTCGTTGACGGTCTCCGTCCCGGCCGCGGCGGAGAAAACCACGGTGTCGCCCGGTTGCGGCGACATGCCGCCGAACCAGTTCTGCGGAGTCATCCAGTTCGTGTCGGCGCCGCCGATCCAGGTGCGAGTGGCCGAGAAGATGCTGGTGCGGCGGAAGTAATACAGGGGCTGGTTCTTCCCTTCGCTGAGCGTGTAGTAACCGCTGCCCACGGGATCGAAGCCGATCGCTTCGCCGTTCGGTTCGGTCGGCGTGCCCACCACCGGCACCTGGAACGGCAGGCCCGCCAACGCCGCCACAACGCTCTCCCCCGGGCTGCGCGAAAAAAGTCCCGCGAAGTCCTCGCGCCGCAGCAGGATTTCGCATCCGGTGACCGAGATGTCGCCGCCGTCGACGCGATCAAAATTGATGCTTCCCACGCGGGTCATGGTGATCGTCGGCCCGGACACGAGACTGGCCGCCGCGACGCAATAGATGCCGTTGGGGCTCTCCGTCTTGCTGATGACGTACAGATCGCCGCTCCACGGATCGCAGAGCAGGGTTTCGGCGTTCTTGGGGCCGTCTGGATAGACGAGCGCAAAAACTTCTGTGCCGGCGAGCGACTGCGACTGGTCGCCGCCGTCGGCATGCACGGTGGGCTCCGGCACGCGATAGATCCGGATGGTCGCGCGGTCGGCATTATTGTCGCCGATGTCGCCCAGGTACAGATAGTTGACGCCGGCGACAGGCCCCGGTCCGAGGGCGATATCTTCGCAATCGGTCGCTTGGACGCCGGCCAGTGTGAACGCCCCCAGGTAGTCGCCCTGCGCGTTGATGGCGTAGAGCGTGGCCGCGCCCGGGCCGTCGTTGTGGGTCCACAGCACGCCGGAGTTGGAGCGGCTGGCCACCAGGCCGGAGGCTTCGGTGATGTGGTTGTTGGTGACTTTGCCTTGCGAGGCGCCGGCGGCGAACTCGGGCGGGGTAAGAACGGGCGGCGGATTCGTCCCGGGGGTACCTCCGCTCTGACTGCTCGCCTGCCAGCTCTCCTTGTTGCCCCAGGTGCTGGCGTCGGCACAGGGATTGACGATGACCAGCGAGGAGCCGCCGCCGTCGGTCAGCGGATACCAGGTGTTGCTATAGCTGAAATCGAGGAGGGTGTTGGCCGACGCGTCCTTCAACACCAACCGCTCGCCGCTGTTGTCTAGATGCCCGTTGTACTGTCCGGCCTGACGGATGCCGCTGCCGTAGCGGGCGGTGAACGCTGCCGTATCGCTCACCACGACAACGCACTCGCCCGGCGCCAACTCGCC
>JBEKZQ010000631.1:0-2768 GCA_049509675.1 Thermoguttaceae bacterium
GGCAAAAATGTCTGAGAAAATTTCCTCTTGCAGTGCCCCTCCGCCACGGCGACAATGCCGGACCGGGGCGGGACGCGTGAGGGGGCTGCGGCAAATCGCGGCTTCCCGTAACGCGTATATGTCCCACCATCCCCTCACCCCGACCCTCTCCCATCCCGTCGCAAGCGACGGGCGGGAGAGGGGGATTACTCTCGACCCTCGACTCTCGACTTTTTCCATGCGTGAACCGCCGCCGACATCTTTGGTCGAGACTCTCGAGCGGGCCGGACTTGCCACGCTGCCGCAGATCCGGCGTGCCGCGGTGTACGTCCATCGCCTGGCCAAGGAACTGCCGCCGTTCGAGTCGGTGTGGGTCGATGCGCTGGCCCAGGCCCGACTGCTCACCCCGCTGCAAGCTTCATGGCTCAACTTGGGGCAGGGCGAGCGGTTACGCGTCGGGCCGTACCTGCTCGAGCACGCGGTCCGCGTCTGCGATTTTGTGCCGTGCTATCGCGCGCGACGAAGCGATTCGGGAGAAATCGTCCGGCTGGCGATGATTGCGGAGCCCGGCCCCCGGGCCGGCGAGATCCTCGGGCAACTCCAGGCCCTATCGTCGGTATCGCAGAGGCTGCCGCGCGAACATACGGCGCCGATCTTCGCCGCCGGCCTGGACCAGGGCCGGATTTGGGCCGCCTCGCCCTGGTCCGAGGGCCAGACCGCCGCCGAGTTCGTCGTGCATCACGGCCGTTTCGCGCCGGAAATGGTTTTGGAGGTCGCCCGGGCCATGCTCATCGGCCTGGTCGCCCTGGAAAAGGCGGGGCTGTGCCACGGCGACATCAGCATGACCGGCCTGTGGCTGGGTCCCGATGGCACGGCCGTGCTGCCGCAGCCGGGGCTCCGCGCCATCCTGCGGCCGGCCGAGGGCTACGCGCAGGCCGACCTCTTGCCGACGGCCTATGCGAGCCTGGCTCCGGAGCGGATCTCGGCCGGATCGCCGCCCAACGCCGCCAGCGACGCCTATGCCTGCGGCTGCGTGTGGTGGCACCTGGCCTGCGGACGCGCGCCGATCCCCGGCGGCGACAGCCTGGCCGCCCTGCGTGCGGCCCAAGCCGCGGCGATCGTCGACGTGCGCCAACTGGCCTACAACGTGCCTGAACCGTTGGCCAACGCCATTTCCGCCTGTCTTCGGCGTGAGCCGGGCCAACGACCGGAATCGATGGCCAAGCTCGCCGCCGTGCTGGGGCCGCCCAGCCGAAACGGCAAACGCACGTTGGCCCGATGCCTGGCAAATCGGCGCATGGCCCGGGTGTCGTTCGCACCGGAAGTCTCCCGGCCCCGGCAGCGGCTTTCGCGGTGGTTGACCGCGGCCACGGTCGCATTGCTCGCAGCGGCAGCCGTCGCTTGGCCCGTGTGGACTCATCGCGGAGCAAGACAGGTCGCCGGACCGCAGACCGATCATCTCCCCTCTCCCTCCGGGAGATGGGCAGGGGGTGAGGGCGCCGGCGCCACAATACACTCCACCCTCACCCCGACCCTCTCCCGGAGGGAGAGGGGGGTCACTGGGCCGGCCGACCTGGTCTTGGGCACGGCGGCCCCGATTCCCGGCCGATCGCTGCAACTGGTGACAGGACAGCGTGTTTGCCCCACAGCGGGCAAGCGGGCCACAATCGTGGTCCCGCCGGCCGGACTGAGCGTGGCCGTGGACAACGTCCGCTTCGAGAACATCGATTTCGTCTGCGATGCTGCCGTGGACGCCCCACCGGCATTGCTGCGGCTTTCGGCAAGCCGAGCGGAATTCCGGGGCTGCTCTTTCTGCGGCCCACGCTCCGCACCGCCCGGGTCGGCTGCCATCCTCTGGACCTACCCGGCCGATCCGGCTTCCGCCGGCCTGGCGCTGGCCAGCGGCCGGCTGCGTCTGGGCGGTTGCGTCGTGCGGCAAACGCCCGTAGCGGTGCAATGTCGCACGGCGGCCGCCGTGACGTTGGAAATGACCAACACGCTTTCGCTTGCCCGCGGCCCGCTGGTCCGCATGGACCGCGCGCCGGCGATGGACGAACCGCTGCGGATCGTCGCCTCGCAGTTGACCTTGCGCGGCGGCGGTCCGCTGGTCGCGTTCGACTCCTTGCCCAACGCTGATCGGGCCGGCGAGATTCTCGTCGAAGCGACCGGCTGTGTCTTTGCGCCGGCCGCCCACTCGGCCTTATTCTCGTTCACCGGCTCCGCATCGCCGCAGGCCTGGCTGAAGAATCTCCGCTGGAGCGGCGCCGGATCCTTGCTTACGCCCGACGCGGACGTGGCCGCTTGGCACTTGCCCGACGGCGCCCAGCACACCCTGGACGATACGGCGATTTCCATTGCCGGACTGGTGCGGAGCGAGGTGGAGTTTGCCGGCGAGTCCGACGGCGGGCCTGCCGCCAGCCGTATCACGCGCTGGCAGGCCCCCTTGCAATCGGCCGACCCGCCCGGGATCGTCGCCGAAACGCTACCGGGCGCCGCCGCCCCTCAATCCGCCCGCTCGCCGGCCGCGAACGTGCGATAGTACAACAGCTCTGTAGGGCAGGATGGTGACCGCCCCGGGATGCCGCACGATTTCCTTGGCAAACCGCGTGCCGTCGGGCCTCGCTTGCACGACCCGCTCCACGCGGAACCGCTTGCCGTGGAACAAAATCTCCGGCTCGTCCATCAGCGACTCCGAAATTTGAGGACTGGACTTTTGCAAAATCGCGAAAGGTCTCCGCGAGCAGTCCCCCTCTTCCTCCGGGAAAGGGCCGGGGTGAGGGGATGTTGGC
>JBEKZQ010000632.1:0-2760 GCA_049509675.1 Thermoguttaceae bacterium
CCCTCTCACGAGGACGCAGTTACTTTCGGTTACAACGTTCAGACCCAACTTGACAGGGACTTGCACCCTGCGGATTCGATACACTTGCAAGCGCACTAGGTCAGGCACCCCGTGCCTGACAACTGGTGTCAGGCACGGGGTGCCTGACCTACACGGTACTTACACTATTGGAGAACGGGTGGCGCGGTGGCAGGAATCCAGAATGCAAGGAACCAGGGGTCGACAGTCGACAGTCTTTGTTCTTGACAGGGCGGGCGGGAAGTGCTACCTTTTCGCCCATGCCACGACGCTTGCGAGTTTCCAGCGGAGGTTATGCCTACCACCTGCTGAATCTTTGTTCTTTATGTCGCGCGAAAGAAGCCATCAAGCGTTCGCCCGGGCCAGGCAACTTCTGCCGGGCGGGGTCAACAGCCCGGCCCGGGCCTTCGGCGGCGTGGGCGGCGAGCCGATCTTCATCGATCGCGCCGTCGGCGCCTATCTGTTCGATTTGGACGGCAACCGCTACGTCGATTACGTCGGTTCCTGGGGACCGATGATCCTGGGCCACGGCCATCCGGCGGTGGTTGCGGCCTTGGAAGCGGCCATCCGCCGCGGCACCAGCTACGGCGCCCCGACCGTGGCCGAAACCGAGTTGGCCGAATTGATCGTCGAGGCCATGCCGTCGATCGAAAAGCTGCGATTGGTCAATTCGGGCACCGAGGCCACGATGAGCGCCATCCGCCTGGCTCGGGGCTATACGGGCCGGCCAAAGATCGTGAAGTTTGCCGGAAACTACCACGGCCACGTCGATAGCCTGCTGGTGGCCGCCGGCAGTTCCGCCGCCACGCTCGGGGTGCCCAATTCGCCGGGGGTCACCGCAGGGACGGTGCAAGACACCCTGGTTCTGCAATATAACGACGCCCCGGGTTTGCGCGCGGCCTTTGCTCAGTACGGGCCGGAGATCGCCGCGGTGATCGTGGAACCGGTGGTCGGGAACATGGGTTGCGTCGAGGCGGCGGCCGATTTCCGTCAGGCGCTGGTGGAACTCACGGGCAAGCACGGCACGCTGCTGGTGTGCGACGAAGTGATGACCGGCTTCCGCGTTGCCTACGGCGGCGCGCAATCGCTCTGGGGGATCCGCGCCGATCTGACGACGCTCGGCAAGATCATCGGCGGTGGCCTTCCCGTGGGCGCCTACGGCGGCCGGGCCGAGATCATGGACCACATTCTGCCGGCCGGCAAGGTTTTTCAGGCCGGCACCTTGAGCGGCAATCCGCTGGCCACGGCCGCGGGCATTGCCACCCTCAAAATCCTGCGTCAGAGCCAGCCCTACGCCGAGTTAGAACGCCTGGCGGTCCGCCTGGCCGCCGGCTTGGATCGGGCCGCCGCGGCCGTCCCACACAGCATCGGCCGCTGCGGCTCGATGATGACGTTGTTCTTCCACGATGGCCCGGTGACCGACTGGGAGAGTGCCGGCCGGTGCGATACGCGGCGTTTCGCCCGATATTTCTGGGGCCTGCTGGATCGCGGCATTTACATGCCGTGCAGCCAGTTCGAGGCGTTGTTCCTTTCCACGGCCCACACCGAGCAGGACATCGATCTGACCATCGCCGCCGCGCAGGAGGTACTTGCGAGCCTGTGAATGGTCTGACTGTGTAATGGAGGTCACCCAGTGTTGATCCCGACGTGAGGCTGGAAATATCGCTCACTCTTGCCGGGTGGTTTTCATGCTAACGGGCATGAAACCGTAGAGCGTGTCGTTGCCGCGGAGGATGAAGAACTTTACCGGATTGAGCGCGGCGAAGTCCGGCCGCTTGAGGATGTAGGCGACGTTGTCCAAAGAAACGGTTTCCCAGATGTGCATGCCCACGAGGATGTCGCCGGCCTTGATCCCCTGCTCGGAAGCGGGACTGTTGGGGCGCACGGCGGCAACCATCAGGCCGCCGCGATAACGCGTTTGATACTTCTGGCGGAAATCGCTGGCGGCGATCGATTTCAACTCCAGGCCCAACACTTCCCAGGTGGGACCAGCCGCGGGCAGGGCGGCATCGGGAGGATCGCTCAAGGTGAGGCTGAGATTGAGCGATTGGCCGCCGCGGCGGACGACCAGCGCGAGTTTGTCGCCGGCAGGCCGATCGAGCATCGCCCGCTGGAAATCCAGGGCCCGCTTTACGGGGAAGCCGCCCAGGGCGGTAATCAGGTCGCCGGCTTGCAGGCCGGCTTCGGCGGCCGGGCTTTTCTTGTCGATCGAGGCGACCGAGGCCCCCAGGCCGACGCCGGGCGGATCGGCCGCCGGCACCACCCCATGCCAGGACTTGATCTCTTTGGAATTGGCCAGCAGGCTGGAGGCCACGGCCAGGGCCTTGTCGACGGGGATGGCGAAACCGATGCCCTGGGCGCCGGCCCGCACCGCCACGTTGATGCCGATCATCTCGCCATCGATGTTCAGCAACGGCCCGCCCGAGTTGCCGGGGTTGATGCTGGCGTCGGTCTGAATGAGGTCGTCGTAGAACTGGGCGTCGCTGACCTGGACGGCGCGGTGCAAGGCGCTGATGATGCCGCAGGTGACCGTGTGCGTATAACCGTAGGCATTGCCCACGGCAATCACCGACTCGCCCGGCATGAGGTCGGAGGAGGTGCCCATGCTGATGGCGGGCAGTTTTTCGGGCACGTTGATTTTGATGATCGCCAGGTCGGTTTCCAAGTCGCGAGCGATGAGCGTGGCGACCAGCCGCCGCTCGTCGTGCAGGGTGACCTGGATCTCGTGGACGCCATCGACCA
>JBEKZQ010000633.1:0-2723 GCA_049509675.1 Thermoguttaceae bacterium
AGGCCTTTTCCTGGATCCGCAGGCGGTCGATCCGCACGCGACTGCCGGGCGGGGGCGGGCGCGTCGGCGCGGACTCAAGCGTTCGATGCGAGGCGGCGAGCCGCTCGTGGTCCTCGACCACTGCCCGCACGTACACCTTGTCGCCGACGACCTTGATTTCCGCCTGGGGGGCGCGGGCGGCGAAGCTCTTGGCCGTCGCTTGCGAATTCCGCCCGCCCGGATAGCTTCGCACCAGCGTCACCTTTCCCGGCAGCGGAACCAGGCGGACCTGTCGCCCGTCGGAGGCGATCTCGAACGTCAGGTCGAACTGCACGACGATCAACGTGATGCGGTCCAGCAGCGGCAGCGGCGGCAGATCGGCGGCCGCCCATAGATCGTGCGGCACCCGGTCCAACTCGGCGATTTCCAGGCGGGCTTGCTGGCCCAATTTCTGCAACAGGTCGCGTGGCGTGGCGAAATCGCGCCACGACATGGGCTGGGCCTGCAACAGCTTCCGCGCGACGGCGGCCGGCAGACGCTCGGTATCTTCCAGGCGGAGGGCCGCCAGCGTTCGCAGCCGCGCCGCCGCCTCCGCCGGGCCGACGTAAACCACCGGCCCCAGCACCGAAACGTCCAAATGGCGGTTTTCCAGGGCCTCGCGCAACGCCTGCAACAGGGGAGTTGCGGAAAGCTGCACGTCGAGTTTTTGCCCCGGATCGACGCGGCGGTCGATCAGCAGGCCGACGTGCTGCGCCCGGGCCAGTCCTTCCAGCGCCGGCCGCAAGGGATTGCCGGACCAGAAGATGTCGACCGGATTGGCCAACTTCTTCTGCAAGGCGGTTCCCGTGGCCCAATCGCCGCCCTGCGCGGCGGCCGCCAGCAGAACGGTTGCCGCCATGATCGACAAAGACCAAAGGAAGGAAACCGCAGTAATTGGACGCATCCCGTTCTG
This sequence comes from Thermoguttaceae bacterium, assembly GCA_049509675.1. Lineage (GTDB taxonomy): Bacteria > Planctomycetota > Planctomycetia > Pirellulales > Thermoguttaceae > JBEKZQ01. Next base: position 932 of record JBEKZQ010000633.1, read on the forward strand.
TTCCTCCACAACCTGGCAAGCAGTGTCGTATAACTTCAGGTTCTTCGGCCCATCGCTGCCGGGCGTCCCCCCATCAAACCTCTCATTGTGCCTCCGGCCTGGGAAAATGAAAAGGACACTTTGGGTGCCGCCAAGTTTTCTGGCATGCGTTGGATGACAGCAAACAGGCTCGTGTAGAGATCGTCCGCCTTTCGTGGCAAGATGGATAAATGGGGTGGGCAGCATAAGATTAGAGTTACGATCGGGATCGGAGTGACGCCGCGGACTGGCCGAAAAACGGCGTTGGCTGCGTTGACGTAACCCTTTGCTGCACAACGTTTCAAAAGGCGGACGATCTCTGAACGGGCGTGATAATCTTGCCGCACACGCGTGGCCAGCCAACTGGAAGATCGCGAGTCGGGTTGTTAACATGAGGAGACACTTCCCCTCACCTCCACCCCGTCTCCCGCAAAACGAGAGGGAAGCCTCAATAACACCTTCACTCTTCCCGAAACGTTTTGGAGAATGAAAATGCAGATTCGCTACACGCTCTTTGGACTGTTGGCAGCGGTGATGATGGGCCCGACGGCCGGCCGGGCAGCGGCCCGGGACCGTCCCGATTTTCCCGGCTTTCAACTGCTCGACCTCAAGCCCATTGTGAACATGGACTGGCGCGACGAGGTGTGGGGCGACGGTAAGGGCGGCTGGACCGACCAGGGCGACAACGACATGCGGCAGATCAGCGTGGGAACGCGGCAATTGCTGGGCGTTCCTTTCGAGCTGATCGACCCGGCCCGCAACGCAGCCAAGGCCGTGCTCACGCTGGGCTCGAAGAAGTTTCCCGCCGGTCCGCTCGCCGCCACGGTCCGCTTCGGTGGCAAGGCCCGCAGCCTGTACTTCCTCCACGCCGCGGCCTGGTCCGGCGGCCACATGGCCACCTACGTGGTCCACTATGCGGACGGCGCCGCGGCGGAGATCCCCATCCGCGACAAGGAGGAGATCATGAACTGGTGGTGGCCGACGCACGGCGCGAAGTACCGGGCGGCGATCCACGTGCCCAACGCGCAGACCGACGACGTGGGCATGGTCGTCTTCGGCTGGGACAACCCGCAACCGGAAAAACTCATCCGCGACATCGAACTGAAAAGCCTCAACGGCGACGGGATCGTGGTGGTGGCGGCGATCACCGCCTCGGACAAGCCCGTGCAGTTGCCCGACCCCAAAGACATCCCGACGCCCGACTATTTGCAGAGCGACCTGCCGACGCTGGACCAATCACAGTGGTTCCCGGTCGAAGTGGTGAAGGACAAGTTCGAGCCCACGCCGATCGACCAGTCGGATTCGCTGGACGCACCGGCGGGCAAGCGTGGGTTCACCAGGACGGTCGAGGGCCGCTGGGCCTTCGAGGACGGCACGCCGGCCCGCTTCGTGGCCACGATGCAGGGCACCCCGCACGATAAGAAGGAATCGGAGTACATGGCCCGCTGGCTGGCCAAGTACGGCTTCAACCTAGTGCGGATCGGCCACCTGGTGACCGGCCCGGAGCAGGGTTCCGCGGTGGATTGGAGCGGCCCGGGCAGCGGGCGCCTCAACGCGGCGGTGATGGACCAGTTGGACTATTTCATCGCCGAGCTGGCCAAGCGCGGGATCTACAGCCGCCCCACCGTGCTCTGGTATCGCAAGCTGAAGAAGGGCGACGACGTGGAGGCCTTCGACGAGTCGGTCGCGTTTGCCAATAAGAAGGCCAACCGTCAGCCCCAGCCCGGCGAAACGCCGGTGTTGGATTCGGTGGGCATTACGTTCTTCGACCAGA
>JBEKZQ010000634.1:0-2722 GCA_049509675.1 Thermoguttaceae bacterium
GTGTTTCCAGCACTGCTGGGCAAGCCAGCAGTGGCACCCAACCGGTAATGTCGAAATGTACAGACCACTAGAGTATATCCTCTCTCACAGCATGGCTTCCAGGGCGGCACGCACCTCGACGCACGCGGCCTGAGCATCGCCGCTGGGCAATCGCAACAGCGGGCCTTGGCCGGGCCGCGTGGCCTCCTCTCGGACCCGATCGCCGATCCGCTCCAACTGCGGCCCGCTCAAGCGGCGTTCGCACGGCCGTCCCCGGCTGCGGACCCGCCCCACAAGCTCGTCGGCCGAGGCTTCCAAGAGAACGATCAGCCGCGGCCGAACCACCTGCCGCCGCGCTTGCTCCCAAACTGGAACATATTTTTGGAACTCCTCGGCCGCCAGCCACACGCGGGCGAAGGCCAGCGACTGATCGAACCAGAAATCGCTGACCACGGCTTGGCGCCGATCGGCCCATGCGGCGCGCGAGGCCGCCAGCAGGGTAGTCCGCTGCTCCAGGAACTCCATCTCCATTTGCCAGCCGTGGCGGGCCGGGTCGGCATAAAAGGCATCGAGCTGGCCGAGGTCGATCTGCTCGACCACCAACCGCACGGCGGGCGGCTGGTCGGTTTCCACCACCTCCCGGGCAAGACGGCTCTTGCCTGAGCCGATCGATCCGGTGATCGCCACATACGGGGGCGTCGTATCGAGGTGCTCCAAGAGTTGCTGGACGGTCCAGTCGATGGTGGGATGGACGAGCTGGCCGGCAATCTGGGCCGACGGTTCCAGCACGAATCGCCGCCAGGCCATGCGGGGATGCGGCAGCGTCAACGTGGGTGTGGAAAGCACCAGACGATCGTACAGCAGCAGATCGAGGTCGATGGTGCGCGGCCCCCATCGTTGTTCCCGGCGACGGCCCAAAACCGTCTCGATCTCCTGCAAGACAGTCAACAACGCCTCCGGTGGGAGCGAGGCGGCGGCCAGCACCGCACCGTTGAGGTAGTTGGCCTGTCCGGGCGGGCCGCCGACCGGCCGCGTCTCGAGCCAGGAACTCCGCCGATCGATGCGGATTGCCGGGTGCCGGCCCAGCCGCGCCACGGCCTCATCCAACAGCGCCTGCCGGTTGCCCACATTCGAACCCAGACCGATCAAACATTCTGCCATGAATTCCGGCGGTGTCTGTACTCCCCTCTCCCCGCGTGCCGCAGCGGCACGAGCGGGAGAGGGGCCGGGGGTGAGGGGTAAAGGCAGAGTGGACGATCCCCCGACAATTCCTCCCCCTCACCCTACCCTCTCCCGCAAGGGGAGAGGGAACTCGTTGTGTGCCACTGGCTTCGCCAGTGCTTCCCCCCGTGGCCAACACAAACGGCGAGAGCCCTTTTCTTGGGGCTTCTCGCCGTTTGTGTCGTTTGCACGCAAGCGCGGATCCGGTTGCCGATTCGACGAAAGCAAGGAGGGGGCCGTCCGAGCCGCGACCCTCCGCCGCCGACTGTCGTTCCCTGCGGTTGCGCCCCCCGCGCTTTCGTCTTCGTTGCCGGCCGGCATCTACTTCGCCATTTTCTGTATATGCGGAGAATTGTCAAGCCGCATGTCGCTGGATTCTTTGCACGGCCACGAATTTGATAACTTGGAACGGTTAATTACACTAGAGTAATTGCGGTATATCGGCGAAGTAGCCCCCTCCTTGGGATCAGTAGACCGGAGAGTCAGCCGTGAAGAAATCGGCATGCGTAGTGGCCTTATTCGTCATGCTGTTGGTGCTCGTGGTTCTCGTCGCTCAGACGGCGATGGCCCCGGGGAACATGGGATACGTTTCACGGGGCAGCACAGCAACGGGCGTTCCCACGCTGGCTCCGCCGCAGCGAGTGTCGGCCCCGGCGGCATCGCATCAGCAAGTCTTGTGCGTGACCGTGGAAGCGGAAGTGGCCCACCCGTAAATGGCCGCCGAGCATTGGGTGGCTCTGCCAGTGCTTCTTCGCGGCCGGTAGATTCAAAGGCCGAAGACATGGACCTGTCCAGTCCGGCGTCCATTCCTCATTCGCGGCACAAGGCGGCGAACCGTCGCAACACGCGGCCCGCCAGAACCTGTAACGCCGGAAGTTCCTGCGGCGTTTGCGCGCGGATGGCTGCCGGGTCGATGTAGTCCAGTTCGTGCAGTTCCCGGCAGTTGCCCGGCACGCCCAGCCAGTCATCGATCATCGCGGCGGTCATCTCGATATGGAACTGCAGCGCCCAGGCCCGATCGCCGTGACGGAAGGCCTGGTGCGGGCAGGCGGCGCTGCGGGCCAGGTGGACCACGCCGGGCGGAAGGTCGAACGTATCGCCGTGCCACTGGAAGACGGTCACGGCCGCGCTGGCCGCAGCCACCCGCCCATCGAAGCAGGCCCCCAGCAGCGGATCGCCGGCGGCCTGCGGCAGGAGTTCGATGTCGTACCAGCCGATCTCTTTCAAGGGCGTCTGCGGCCCGCGCTTCCGCAGCGGATAGACCCGCGCGCCCAGGGCCTTGGCAATCAGTTGGGCCCCCAGGCAAATGCCCAGTACGGGGAGCCGGGCCGCGAGGGCCTGCTGGATCCATTGCACTTCGCGGGCGAGAAATGGATATTGCTCCGTTTCGTCCACGTTCATCGGCCCGCCCATGACGATCAAGCCGGGCAGTCGATCCACATCCAGCCGGGGCGGAATTTCCTGGAAGAGGTCCACGTACTGGTATGGAACCCCGGCCTCGTCGAGGATCGTTTCCAAGATT
>JBEKZQ010000635.1:0-4426 GCA_049509675.1 Thermoguttaceae bacterium
AGGGTCGGCCCCGGATTTTCGGAGGTGATATGACTAAAAGAGTCGAAGGTCGAGTCCCGCATGCAGCAGGGGAAAACAATCAATCGGCGGGCGTTCCCCAGCCCCAGCAGATCATGTCCTACTTCGACACGATCGTGCTTTGGCTCGACCGCAAACTCGAATATCCTGTGCGTCAGAGACTCGAGCGGATGTGCGGCAGCCTCCGCCACGAAGAGCGTCGCCCAAGGTGGCGTCCAACGCTTGTCCAGCGACTTCAACTCCACCAACCGTCCACGGATGCGCTGCGGTTTCTCAGCCGCCTGCTATCGAAACGCAGAATATACCACGAAATCAACTGCGTCGACGTGGCGATTGACTACGTCTTCCGTACCACCCAGGAGACACTTCGGTTCCACAAGTTCCTCGACGTTCATTTCGTAAAGAGGTGGCACCGCAAGCACCGGCTGAGCTATTTCAGAACGACCAGGTACACCGCCCAAAGGCGATGGGTGCGGAACAACGTGGCCCTCTATTCCGACAAGCCCTCGCGGTTCACTGGCGATCCCTGTGCTCATCTCGAATGGCGATCCCGCCTCAAGTCCGCGGTAAGAAGCATCGGCGTTTCCAATCTTTCGGACCTGATCAGCTTCGACCACCGCGGGTTTTGGGAAAAACGTATGATCCTGGAGAGGATCGACCTGCCAACCCTGGGAAGACAATTCAAGCGGCAACCGAAAGCGAAGAAGTCCAATGTCCGCCAGTTTGGCCGTCTCATCTACGACGCCGATGCAGCCGTGGGACGGGTGGTTGCCCAAAATGCCCTGACGGAATTCTAACTGCTCCACTCGCCCCGTGACGAAGAAGGCCAGGCCGTGGAAGATCACGCAACGGACCTAGCAAGGCGCATAGGCTGGATCGCCAATGACCCCTTCCTGCCATCCTACCCAACCGCCCAGATCCTGCACGATATTTGCGGCTCGGAGCCTTGGTTTAGAGCCAAGACCTGCCTGCCACGATTGCCTGCTGATCCCTATCTGCCTGCTCCATGACAGTACTTACCGCATTTCCTTGCGCGCGGAGGAGTGCCCCTCCTCCGCAGGCAAGCAGTTGCAAAATGCATCGGCCGCGATACCGCCAGCCGTCAGGCTGTATACTGGTGGTCGACGTTGGCCTGCCCGACTTTCGCGGCCCCGAGTTGGCAGGCTCGGAGTTCGTCTGGCTGGAAATTCGGCCGCGGTGCGGATCGATCGGCCGAGCTTCGGAAAATGAACCTTCTTGCGACGGCCTATGGGTCCTGCCCAGTTTCCAGGAACTTATGCGCACTTTCGCGTATTTGCCGACCGCGCTCTTGTTATAATCCGTGATGGAAGAAGCTGAACGACACGCTTTGTCTGAAGCCGGCAACGGCGGCGAAGCTTGCGTCAGGTCCGATGCACTCGATTTTCCTTGTCAGCAAAGTCTGAGGAGCAATCATGCTGAAGCTGTTCCATTCCAAGACGGCATCTTTGGCGGCAGCCATCATCTTGGCAGCAAAGGTCGTATCTTCTGCTGCGCTTGCGGCCGAGCGCACGGATGTGCTCAACGGCTGGAAGCACTCGGGCACCTTGGTGATCCTCACGACGCCGGACGGAGCCGCCCTCCCGGCGACGGCGGTCGAACAGGGATTTCCCCTTCTCGTCCGGTTGAACGCGGATTTCTTCGATTTTCGCCAGGCGCAGCCCCACGGCGAAGACATCCGTTTCTCGGCCGAAGGCAAGCCGCTGGCGCATCAGATCGACGAGGTCAGGGACGAGGTCGGTACCGTCTCGCCCGTCGATGCCGGCACGACTTCCTGCCCTGGCATCATCGGCGAGGGCCGCCGCTTCGAAGCCGGCCAGGGCGTTGCCTGCGGCGAGAAGATCACCGGCCTGCCGAGCGGCTTTGGCCCCAACTCGACCGAAGCCTGGTTCAAGGCCGATCGTGTGAATACGGTCGTCGTCGGCTGGGGCAACGAGCAGGCGCAGGGCAAGGTCATCATGAACATCCACGCCCCGCCGCACGTCCGCATGGAGTGCTACTTCTCCAGCGCCGACGTGGCGGGCAAGAGCCGTCTGGCGATGTCCGAATGGATGCACGTTGTGCATACCTACCAGAAGGGCGACTCCCGCGTCTACCTTAACGGTCGGCTGGACGGCGTCACGCTCCGGTCGGATTCACCGCTGAACATCCGCGCGCCCGCCCGGATGTGGCTCGGCGGTTGGTACAACAATTATCGCTTTATCGGTGACATCGATGAGGTGCGGATTTCGAAGGTCGTTCGTTCGCCCCATTGGATCAAGTTGTGCTACGAGAACCAGAAGCCGCTGCAAACGCTGGTTGGCACGCTGGTCCAGCCCGGCCGCACGTTTGCGGCATCGACGGATAGGGTTGCGATCGACGAGGGGATGAACGCCACCGTCACCGCCCAGGCCGGCGGAGCCGAGAAGGTCTACTGGATCGTCAAGCGCGACGGTAAGGAGACGGTCGTCGCCGTCGACCGTCTCTCGTACACGCTCGACGCCGGCCGCGTGGCGGGCGATGCGTCGTATTTGCTCCAGTTCAAGGCCGTCTATCCCGGCGAGGTCAAAGCCATCGACATCCCGGTGACGATCATGCAGACGATCCCCGAGCCGGACTTCACGCTCGACGCGCCGAAGACCTGGAACGGTCGCGACACGATCGAAGTCGTTCCATTTTTGCGCAATCGGGAAGCCATGCGCGCGGCCGGAGCGGGCGAATTGCACTACGTTTGGGACGTCTCCGGCGGCGCTGTGATCAAGCAGATCGCCTCAGACCGGCTGATTCTCAAGCGGTCGCAATACACAGGACGGATCGCCGTTTCCGCTTGCATCGACAACGGCGGGCCGCCGTCCGTCGCATCCACGGTCATCCAAGTCAACGAACCCAAGACCGATCCTTGGGTTGAGCGCATCCCGGAGAAGGATGAAAAGCCCGAGGAGGGCCAGTTCTACGCCCGCAACGACAAGAACGAGGGCACGCTTTGCTACAACGGCACGCTCGGCCGGGCAGCCGATGCCGTCTTCCTCAAGGTCTACGCTGACGACAAGCCTTACCGGAGCGAGACTCAACGGCTGGTTGCCGGCAATTCCTATGCCTTCACAGTCAAGCTCAAACCGGGTCTGGTGAAGTACCGCGTGGAATTCGGAACGCGAACTGGCCGGGAAGGGAAAGTGCTCGACACCGTCGGTAACCTCGTTTGCGGCGATGCCTATCTCATTGAGGGCCAGTCGAACGCGCTGGCCACCGACACCGGCGAGGAGTCGCCGCGAGAAACCAACGAATGGATCCGCAGCTACGGCGGTCCCACTGGGCGAGGAGACGGCACGGACTGGGTCCGCGACCGCATTACCGAGGCCCAACAGGCCGGACTGGTGCGGCCGAACCTCTGGTGCAACCCGGTCTGGAAGACGAACCGGCCGGAGCACAAGGCGGAGCTCGGCTGGTGGGGCATGGAGCTTGCAAAACGGCTCGTGGCCAGCCAGAAACTGCCCATCCTTATCGTCAATGGCGCCGTCGGCGGCACGCGGATTGACGAGCACCAGCCGACGCCGGGGAACCATGCCGACCTGAAGACGATCTACGGCCGCATGCTCTGGCCTGTGCAACAGGCCCGCCTGACGCACGGCATTCGGGCAGTCTTGTGGCACCAGGGCGAAAGCGACCAAGGCTCGGACGGTCCCGACGGCGGTTACGGCTGGGAAACCTACCAGCGATATTTCCTGGACATGTCGGCAGCCTGGAAACAGGATTTCCCGAACATCCGCCATTACTATGTCTTCCAGATCTGGCCCAACTCCTGCAGCATGGGCAACGGTCACGGCGACATGCTGCGGGAGGTGCAACGGACCTTACCCCGCTATTACTCCAATCTGGACGTCATGTCCACGATCGGCATCCGGCCGCCGGGACCGTGCCACTATCCGCTTACCGGCTGGGCGGAGTTCGCGCGACTGATCCAGCCACTGATCGAGCGCGACTTCTACGGCAGAGCGCCCGCCAGGCCGATCACGGCCCCGAGCCTCCGGCGGGCTTGCTTCACCGGCGGCGCGAAAGACGCGATCACCCTGGAGTTCGATCAGCCGGTACTGTGGTCGGACTCTTTGTGCGGCCAATTCTACCTGGACGGGGCCGCGGGAACGATCGCATCGGGCTCGGTCTCCGGAAATGTGGTCACGCTCAAGTTGAAATTGCCCTCGACGGCGACGACAATAACGTATCTCAAGGAGATGGATTGGAGCCTGGACAAGCTGCTGATTGGCGCCAACGGCATCGCCGCGCTGACCTTCTGCGATGTGCCCATCGACGCCACGGAGAAATAGCAGCCAGGTAACTACCGGTTGACGCTACTAACCCTTCGCAGTTGGCGATGAGAGTGCGGCCCTTGCGGCTTGCTGTTCGACAGAAATAT
>JBEKZQ010000636.1:0-2691 GCA_049509675.1 Thermoguttaceae bacterium
GTTGGTGTTGCCCGCTTACATTCCCAGATACTCAACATGCACATAAGTGCCGAGACGCACGTTATAGGCCAGGTACCAGCCGATGTGGTCGGGATCCTCGTAGATGATGATCTGGTCGGAGTCCCAGAGCCAGCCATCGCAGAAGGCTATGTCAGCCGCGGCAACATCCCAGTACCAGCCGTTGAACCAGAACCTGCTTGGACCGCCGCCGCCAAGATGCCATACATGACTACGACCGAAGCCGCCCGTGAACTGACCGTGCGCCCAGGGGTGATCGACATGATACCGCGTATCGCTGGGGCCGGTGTCGTGGCCGACCCAGGTCTTCCCATCCACATGGGGAACGGCAGGGTGGCCCGCCTTGTCGCTGTAGTTACGATTGGGCTCGACAGGATGCACGTTGGCAGACTTCACAGGAGCCGGTCCGTGCGCTGGGGGAGCCTTTGGTGCGCCTTCTTTGTGCTGCGCAAACGCTGCTGGGACAGAAAGTACAAGCAACGTGGCCAATGCTAGCTGAATGGATTTCATGGTTTCCTCCGGATGCCCTCACACAGGGAAGCTATTCGCTCTGCTGCCCTTTTCGTTGGCGGGTCATCACCAGTTACGTTAGATGCAACCCGGTATAACCAGTCAAGTTGCGCGAAGAAAAATATCTTCGATCGCTATCTGTTCTTAGCTGCCGGCCACTTATACATTCTCAGGCCTCAACGGCAACGGGCGCACGCCGCCACGCATACAACGGGAACCGGTTAGCCAATTCGGCTACCTCGCCGCGAATCCGCTCCAGAGCCGCATCGTCGTTGCGAGCATCCAATGCCTTGGACATCCACACGGCAACCTGCCGCATCTCCGGCTCTTTCATGCCTCGCGTGGTCAATGCAGGCGTGCCCACGCGAATGCCCGATGGCTTCAGTGGAGGATTGGTGTCGTAGGGGATGGAGTTCTTGTTCACCGTGATTCCGGCTTTGCCTAGCGCCAGCTCGGCCTCTGAGCCCAGAATGCCCTTTTCAAAAACGTCCACCAGCATCAAGTGGTTATCGGTGCCGCCGGAGATGATGCGGAACCCGGCCTGCTGCAATGCCGACGCCAGCACCTTTGCATTGGCCACAATCTGCGCCGCATAGGTGCGAAACTCCGGCCTCAACGCCTCGGCAAACGCCACCGCCTTGGCAGCGACGATATGGACCAGCGGACCGCCTTGCTGGCCGGGAAAGACCGCCTTGTCCACGGCAGCAGCGAACTCCTGCCCGCAGATAATCAACCCCGAGCGCGGGCCGCGCAGCGTTTTGTGGGTCGTCGTCGTGGTGATTTGCGCGTGCGGAACCGGCGAAGGATGAACGCCACCCGCAACCAGCCCCGCGATGTGCGCCATGTCGAAGATGTAAATTGCGCCCACCTTGTCGGCAATCTGGCGCATGCGCGCAAAATCCCAGAGTCTTGGGTACGCGCTGCCCCCGCCGATGATGGCCTTGGGCTTTTCGCGCTCGGCAATGGCCTCAAGCTCGTCGTAGTCGATCAGCTCGGTGTCGCGGCGGACCTGGTAAAACGTGGGCCGGTAGAGCTTGCCGCTGAAGCTCAACCGATGGCCGTGGGTCAGGTGGCCGCCGTGCGCCAGATCGAGACCCAGAATCGTGTCGCCCGGCTGCAGCACGGCGGCGTAAGCCGACGCATTGGCCTGCGAGCCGGAGTGCGGTTGCACGTTGACGTGATCGCCGCCGAAGATCTGTTTGGCGCGATCCCGAGCCAGGTTCTCCACCACGTCGCCATACTCGCAGCCGCCATAGTAGCGGCGTCCCGGATAGCCTTCCGCGTATTTGTTCGTGAAAACAGAGCCGGCAGCCTCAAGCACCGCCTCTGAAACAAAGTTCTCACTGGCAATCATCTCCAGCCCCTCGTGCTGGCGAAGAGTTTCGTGGTCAATGGCGGCGGCTACGTCGGGGTCGGCCTGGGCGAGGGTGAGTGACATGCGATCGGTCATGCAAGAATTCTAGCGCCTTTCGAGGAACTGCCGACATGCGGAAATCTTCGCCAGGTTGCGGGCGACCGGCGAAGTTAATCAATTCGTGGGCCCGGGTCCACTTCGCTCCGCCGCATGCGCACCAACTGAGTAAACTGGTATCGGGAACGATCGTGAGCGGATGAATGGAGTTCCGGTGACGACACAATCAAGACAACTCGCTCTGTTTATGGTTTTGGGATCGACGCTCATTCCGGCTCTAGCGCAGACCGCAGACGATCGTGCCACGAGCTCACAAACCACACCGGCACAGCCCTCCGGTATTGATCCAACTCTGCTGGCCAGGGCCAACGGCGGCGATGCCGCGGCGCAGGTCGCAGTCGGTGAAGACTATGCGGCGGGCCAGGGCGTGGCGCGCGATTACAAACTGGCCGCAGAGTGGTATCGCAGGGCAGCGGACAAGGGCGACATTGCCGAAGAGATGCACCTGGCCGCGCTCTATCGCGATGGCGGAGGCAAATACTTTCCACGCGACATGGTGCAGGCCGCGGCATGGTATTGCAAAGCGGCCGAGCAGGGCGACGTAACCGCGCAGGGCATTCTTGGCACTCTTTATTCCGTGGGCCAGGGCGTTCCGCTCAGCTATCCCGACGCTTACTACTGGCTGGACCTGGCGGCGCATGTGAAGGGGCCGAATCAGGAAAAATACGCCGCGAACCGTCAGAGCATTGGCA
>JBEKZQ010000637.1:0-2687 GCA_049509675.1 Thermoguttaceae bacterium
TACGCGACCATCGACCTGAGCACGGCGATTCCGCACAAGGCGGACGGTTCCGCGGCGGGGAAGGTGTTGCCACCCACGATATCACAGATCAAGATCGCAGTGAACGCAACGCTGACACCCGGCAAGCCGTCGCTGGTGGCGTCCATCGACGATCCGGTATCGGAACGGAAATTCGAGGTGGAAGCCGTCGTGACGAAGATCGAGTAAGGAGCTGTGATCGCAAAGTAGTAATGTCACCCTAGAGCAAAGTAGAAATGTCCCCTTGACACCTTTCAGGCTGGGAGGGTGCAGGAAGGACAGCTACTGATGACGCAAGCCGACCGGGATCGGCTGGTGACGTTGAAAAAGGCCAAGAAGAGGCTGATCACGCAACGCGAGGCCGCCGAGGAACTGGGGCTGAGCATCCGACAGGTCAAGCGACTGTTGAGAGAGTTGAAGAAGCGCGGGGATCGAGCGGCGATCCATGGACTGCGGGGAAAGCCATCGAATCGGAGGATCGATTCCAAGACGCAAGAGAAAGCCGTGGCGATCCTCTCCCTGGATGTGTACCGGGGCTTCGGACCGACGCTGGCTTGCGAATACCTGGGCAAGAAGCACGGCATCCACGTGAGCCGCGAGACGGCGCGGGAGTGGATGAAAGAGTCGGGTCTATGGAAGGGGAAACGGCGGCGCGCCGAAGAGGCGCATTTGTGGCGGCCACGGCGCAGCCGGAGCGGGGAACTGGTGCAATGGGACACCAGCGAACACGACTGGCTGGAAGGCAGAGGCAACGAGAAACTGTACTTGATCTCCATGATCGACGACGCCACCAGCCGGCTCTACGCACGGTTTGTGAGGAGCGATTCCACCGAGGAAAACATGCGGACGCTGTGGAGGTACGTGGAGTTGTATGGGAGGCCGCTGGCTTTCTACACCGACAAGGCGAGCCTGTTCCGCAACAACGAAAAGCGGCGGCGGGACGCGCCAGGTGTGGATCAGGACCCTGCCGAGATGCCGCCGACGCAGATCGGCCGGGCGTTACGCGAGTTGGACATCACCTGGATAGCGGCGCACAGCCCGCAGGCGAAAGGGCGGATTGAAAGAAGCTTCGACACGGCCCAAGACCGCTTGGTGAAAGAGATGCGCGTGGCCGGAGTGAAGACGTTCCAGCAAGCCAACGAGTATCTGGAGAAGGAGTTTTTGCCCTGGTGGAATCAGACCTTGGTGGTGCAGCCCGCCAGTGCCGACAACGCGCATCGGGCGTTGGACAAGCGCTACGATTTGGCGGCGAGTCTGAGTCACGTGGAAACGCGCCAGGTGAAGAACGACTACACGATTCAGTTCGAAGGGCACCGCTATGGGATCGGCGCGGAATCGATCTCCACGGGGCTACGGGGAGGGGAGGTTCGCGTAGAGAAACGCCTGGACGGCGCCGTGGCGGTTCGCTTCCGGGACCGCTATTTAGGCGTGACGCTTTGCGCCGTGGCGACGCAGGCCGCCGCGCCGGCCAAGCCGAGGGCGGCAGCGCGGAATGACGGCAGGGGTTCGCCGCCGCGCAAAAAGAGCGACTGGATGAACGGCTTTTGGAAGAAACCCGGGCCGTCCATTGCCAAGGCCATCGAGATTGCCAATGCGAGCAGCTAAACCGTCCCGGTCAGACCTCCACCAACGGCGGCCACGGAGGTGGCGTGAAGGCAAAGTTCGCCCTATACCGGGAAACTCTCCGCACGACCGGCTGGTGAGCCGGGGGAATTTTTCATCGTTCCAGGAGAGTTTGCGACGATCCCTTCGACGCCACTCCACGGCGCAACTGCAAAGAACCATACTGGGCGCCCAGTATGCGTTTTCTGAGGCACGGCGGAATCTATCTGGTCCGATGCGGTCTCAACTTCAAAACCAAACCCTGGGGCGGGACCGAGCCGCCTCCCGCTGGTCGGCCCCGGGCCCAGGTAAAGGAACGCGACGGGAGGACCACGCTCCATCTCATCGTCCGCAGATGAGTTCCGGCCGGCTATTCCTCGATCGGGTTGCTCGCCAGCATTGCCCGTCTCCGCTTCACCGGCACGAGCAGCATAACACGCACTTCTCCGACGGCCCAGGCAAAGGGGACATTTCTACTTTGCACAAAAGGGTGACATTTCTACTTTGCGTTGACAGCGGTGACGATGGGCCTTGCATAGTAAGCGAGCAACATATAAACTTTCCGAATGATAAAAACACGTATTTTCGCTGCCGTTCTCGGCTCCATGCTCGTAATCGGGGGAGTTGCCGTAGCGCAGAAACCCAAGGACAATGTTTCCGCCAAAAGCCATCCCAACCTGGCTGCCGCACAGCAGCTCAGCACCCAGGCATGGGAAAAGATTATTGCCGCGCAAAAAGCCAACGAGTGGGATATGGAAGGGCACGCCCAGAAGGCCAAGAACCTGCTCGACCAGGTCAATTCCGAGCTGAAGCTGGCGGCTAAAGCGGCCAACGCCAACAAGAAGTAAGGCGTCGGTATTGACCAAACGGGCACGGCCAATGCTCCCGCCATCCGGGAGCAGAAGGGTGTGGTGTATTCGCCGTTCCGGTTCGATATCCTGGGAGCTGAAGGTGGATGCTCCACATGAAGTTGGTGGTCCTGGCTCTCTTCGCCATCTCCGCTTTCGGACAGCCGCGCGAAATCGGGGCCAGTTTCGGATACGGATTCTATCGCAACGGAACGATTT
>JBEKZQ010000638.1:0-2685 GCA_049509675.1 Thermoguttaceae bacterium
AACGAGGAAGATTTGCTCACCCACGACGATCGGCGACGCATGGCCCGTGCCGGGGATTTCCGCCTTCCAGGCGATGTTCTGCCCTTGCGGCCCGTTCCAGTGCGTGGCCGCGCCGCTTTCCAGGCTTGTTCCGTCACCGCGGGGACCGCGCCAGCAAGGCCAATCTTCGGCCGTCGCGACCCCGGCGGCCAGGCAGAAGCATAAAGGAATGAGAATTCGCAGCATGGCGTGTTTGGGGAAGGCGGGAAAGGGCGGCGGAGCAAACGTCCGTTCATCATAGCCTGCCAGCGGCAAGGCGGCTATGTGGCGCGTCGGGCTGGTGTCGCTCTCCGGTTGGTTATCGGAAATGCCGTTGCACCAGTTGCCGGAATCGCTGCACGCTCCTCGCGCCGCGGACCGCTTCCCGGAAGGCCGCCGCATCAGGCAAGTGCTGCGCGAAGTAGCCGCTAACGCGGGGAAGCCGACGGATGGCCAAGGTCGCTCCGTACAGGCGGAACTCGCCCTCAGCCAGCAGCACGAGCGCGCGGCCGCGCGCGGCCATGCCGGGCTGGCGGGCGGTGCCGCCGGTCAGCAGGGCACGGCTCTGGGAGAAGATCCAGGGATTGCCCAGACAGCCCCGGCCGATGGCCACCGCATCCGCACCGCTCTCGTGGAGGAACCGCACGGCGTCGGCCGCCGTGCGGATGCCGCCGCTGCCGATCACCGGCACTTGCACCGCCTGCTTGGCCCGGGCGACGACGCCCCAATCGGCGCCGCCCAGGTAGCCCTGTGCCACGCTGCGGCCATGAATGCTCACTGCCGCGGCGCCGCAGTCCTCGGCCCGCCGGGCGACCTCCACGGCCGTTTCATGCTCCGCGTCCGGCCCGCTGCGGATCTTCAACGTCACCGGAATCGAAACCGCGCGGACCACCGAGGCCACGATGCGAGCGATCGCCGGCGGGTCGGCCAGCAGGGCGCCGCCTTCCCCGCGCGCAGTCAGTCGCCGTATCGGACATTCGAAGTTCAAGTCGACGATGTCGAAGCCGAGTTCAGCCACGATCGTCGCCGCCGCGGCCATCACCGCCGGATCGGCGCCGCTGATTTGGCCGGCGCACGGGGCTTCGCCGGGCATCGTGTACAGCAGCCGCAACGCCCGGCGATCGCGTCGGGCCACGGCCGCGGCGTCCACGCGCTCAGCGCACACCAGGCTGGCCCCGTGCTCTTTCATCAACAACCGGAACGGATAGTTGCTGTGCTCTTCCAAGGGAGCCAGGGTGATGGGATGGGCAATGCGGACGGGACCGATTTGCATGGGGTTACTTTCCAACACAGCGAAAAAATGGTGGGGCTCGCTGCGCTCGACCCACCCTACTTTCCTACGCAGAATCGGCTGAAGATGCGATCCAACAGGTCCTCGGTGTAGACGGCGCCAGCCACTTTGCCTAATTCGTCCAGTGTCATGCGGACCTCGGCCGCCAGCAACTCCTCACCGCCGTGGCAGGCGGCCAGTTGCCGGGCCCCGGCAAGCGCCGCGGCGGCCAACCGCAACGACTCATGGCAGCGCGTGGCCGTGGCGGCCACGACCTCGCCAGACGCGGGCCGGGCCGCATGTACCGCCCGCCGCAACTCGTCGCGCAACTGGTCGAGTCCGGCGGCCGTATGCGCACTGACGGGCAAGAAGGCGGCCAACTGCACCCTTGCGAAAGCACCCAGAGAGTACCCGGTCCCATTTTCGTCGCGACCAAGCGAAGCTTGGTGCCCGAATTCGGACAGTTCCCCACTTGTGGTTTCGCCGGTCCCGGGACAGTCCCCACAGCCCGGCAAGTCGCTCTTGGTTAGGACAACGATCCGGCTGGTGCTGGGCTCGGCCAACGCGTCACGCTCCCAGTCGTCCGCCGGGCGACTGTTATCGATACACACGAGTTGAATCTGGGCACTGCGATGCTGTTCTTGGGCGATTGCCTGGGCGGCCCGATCGATTGCCGCAGCGGGCGGGGAAACTACTGCTGCCGACGACTCGGCCCCGATGCCGGCCGTGTCGATCAACAAACATCTCGTGCCGGCCAGGTCGATTTCGGCGAGCAAGTAGTCGCGCGTCGTGCCGGGCTCGGAGGAAACCAGTGCGCCGGCATCTCGGGCCAAGGCATTGAACAGGCTGCTCTTGCCTGAGTTGGGCCGACCCGCGAGAACCACCCGGACCAGTTCGGCGGTCTCGCCGCGCGAGGCGGTTTGCGCGGCCAGAGAGCCCACGGCCTCGGCCGCCTGATCGAGCTGGTCCACGAGCTGCCGGGGTGTGATGAAGGAAATATCCTCGTCGGCGAAATCCAATCCGGCCTCCAGGTGGGCCAGCAGATCCAGGAGCGCATGCCGCAGACGCCGCAGCGGTCCCGCCAGGCCACCGGCCAATTGGCTCAGGGCCACGTGCAGCTCCGCGGGGTCGGCCGCATCGATCACGCCCAGAACGGCCTCGGCCTGCGTGAGGTCGATGCGGCCGGCCAGGAAGGCGCGGAGCGTGAACTCGCCGGGCTGCGCCAACCGGGCGCCGGCGGCGCAAACGGCCTGCAATACGGCCTGCAACAGCGGAGGCGCGCCGAACGTGTGGATCTCGGCCACCGGCTCGCCGGTGTAGCTTCGCGCCGTGGGCCACAGATACAGCTCGCACGGCAGCGGCGCCGCCAGCCGCGGCAGGCAAACCATCCCGGCGAT
>JBEKZQ010000639.1:0-2673 GCA_049509675.1 Thermoguttaceae bacterium
TGCGACACCTTGACCCTCGTGCGGCAGTTGCAGGACCACGGTATTCGCGTGTTGGGCTCCACCATCATCGGCCTGGAGCACCACACGCCGGAGAACATCGACGAGGTGATCGAAAGCGCCGCGCGCTACGAGGCCGATTTCCACCAGTTCATGCTCTACATGCCGCTGCACGGCACGCCCCTGCACGCCGAGCTCTCCGCGCAAGGACGGATGCTCGACGAAAGCATCTGCCCCCACTCCGACACGCACGGGCAGTGCCGCTTCAACTACCGGCATCCCCATATCCACGACGGTCGAGAAACGGAGTACCTGTTGCGGGCCTTCCAGCGCGACTTCGACCGCAACGGGCCCAGCATGCTGCGGATCGTGCGCACGGGGCTTACCGGCTGGCTGCGCTACAAGCAGCACCCCGACGCGCGCATTCGCCGCCGTTTGCAGCGGGAGTTCAAAGATCAAGCTCCCGTCTTTGCCGCCGCCGTCGCCGCCGCTCGAAGGTACTACCGGCAAGATCCGGTGCTGAGGGAAAAGATGTCTGCGCTGCTGAGGGATCTTGTGCAGGAGTTCGGCCCCAAGGCGCGGCGTTTTGGCGCCGTGGGCGGACGATACCTGTATGAGAAGATCTGCGACGAGCAGCGACGCCTTGCCGAGGGATGGACTTACGAGCCGCCCACGTTCTACGACGCCAACGACGCCGCCTTGGCGCTGCCGCACTCCGGCCATCCCCTGCGACGCGCACAGCACGTCACGCCGCATTCGGCGTCACGGTGACCACTGCATAACAACTCCGGATGATATTCCGGGCGTTGAGCTGGATTCGAGCGCGGCACAGCAGATCGCCCAAGCGGCAAAAACCCGCACCGGCCCGCCACAGGCGCACCTGTTTGCCGTCCGTCGTCCGGCTTGACCTGCGCGGTCGCGGGTGCGACAATGCCGTTGTGCCTGCTCCTTGGCGATTGGTGAGTCGGACGGCCATGAAATCGAGCCGATCTTCTCGGGTCACTCAACTCCTGGAGAAATTCGAACCGGGGAACCGCCTTGCCGAAGAGCAGTTGTTTGCGGACGTCTACAGCGAATTGCGGGCACTTGCCGCGCGATACTTGCGCCGGGAACGAAAGAACCATACTCTTCAGCCGACCGCGCTGGTTCACGAAGCCTACTTGAAGCTCGTCGGTCAAACGCGCGTTGATTGGCAGGGCCGGGCTCATTTCCTGGCCTTTGCCGCTCAAGCCATGCGACAGATTCTCGTGGATCATGCTCGGCGGCACAAGGCGGAAAAGCGGGGTGGCAATCGGCATCACATCGCACTTGACGACAACCTGGTCGTCGAGTCCAGTCGCAACGTAGACCTGTTGACGCTCGAAGATGCCTTGACCAAGCTCACCAGGCTCGACCCGCGCCAGGCCCGAATGATCGAACTGCGATTCTTTGGCGGCCTGGGCATCGCGGAAGTGGCGAAGGTGATGGGGATGTCCAAACGATCGGTGGAGCGGGAGTGGACCATGGTTCGCGCCTGGTTGCGGCGCGAGTTCAGCAGGAGCGACGTGCCATGAGTGCGGAGCGCTACGCGCAGGTTCGCAGACTGTTCCTGGCCGCCTGCGAGCTTGCCAAGAGCGAGATGGGCGCGTTTCTCGATCAGGCATGCGCGGGCGATCCCGAGCTTCGAGAAGAACTGGAATCGCTGTTGAAGCAACCGCGCTCGACGACCATCATCGGCACGTCAAGCGAAGACGCCGCCCACGGCAAGGTCCTTTCTCCCATCTCCCGTCTTCCCGGGGAACTTATTCCGGCCGATATCCCCGTTGGGGCGGCACGGGCTGAGAATGCGTGGCGTTTTTCGCCGGGTGAAATCATTGCCGCCGGGCGCTACAAGATTCTGGGACCGCTGGGTGGAGGCGGTTTGGGCGAGGTCTACAAGGCGCACGATCAGATCATGGATCAAGACGTGGCGTTGAAGTTTCTCGCCCTCGGGCAGAGCGGCGCCGACCCAACGCGCAGCCGTTTCGTGAGCGAAGTCGCCATGGCCCGTGAAGTTGCCCATCCCAGCGTGGTCCGAGTCTACGACATCGGCCAACTTGCCGATGGCGAGGTGTTCCTATCGATGGAGTTCATCGATGGCGAAGACCTTGCGTCATTGCTCCGGCGCGCCGGCAGACTCTCGCGTGAAAGGACGGTGCAAATCGCCCGGGAACTGTGCGCCGGGCTGGGCGCCGCCCACGATCATGGCGTGTTGCATCGCGACCTGAAGCCGTCCAACATCGTGATCGACGGAGACGGTCATGTCCATATCGCCGATTTCGGCATTGCGGCTTTCGTTCCAACTGCCGCCGACCATGGGTACATGGCGCCCGAGATTCCTTTGGCCGGGACGCCCGCTTTCATGGCCCCCGGATTGTTTCACCATAAGCAACCCTCGAAACAAAGCGACCTCTATGCGCTGGGGATTGTGCTGTATGAAGTGGCCACGGGAAGGGAACCCTTTGACGGCGTGCCGGCCGACGGCCTCCAAACCGCCGCAAAGCTGATTCCACCTTCGCTGCTGTGTCCCGAAATCGAGCCTGCCCTGGAACGGGCAATCCTGCAGTGCTTGGAAGAGGATCCGAGCCGGCGGCCTGAATCTGCGAAAGCTGTCGCGGCCCTCTTGCCAGGATAAAATTTCCAAGCTGCCGCCCTCAC
>JBEKZQ010000064.1:0-17704 GCA_049509675.1 Thermoguttaceae bacterium
CTGACAATCAACTATCCGAAGTCCGCATTCGCCGCGACACATTTCATGGCGAGTGGAACTATCAGATCCTACCTAACAGGGAATAACTACTTTCGGTAACTTATTGTTGAGCGCGGCCTAAGTTCGGATTCGTGCGGTACGAGATTAGCGTTCGGTATAGTAATGGGGACCGTGTTGAAGGCGAGTTTGAGGACAACCAGAAGGCGCTCAGCTTCCTGGCCTCTTTATTGCGTTGAACAAATGAGAATGAGGGTGAATTCCATGGACTTGAAAGGAACGCAGACTGAACGGAACTTGTTGACGGCATTTGTCGGCGAATCGGCGGCGCGCAACCGCTACACCTACTTCGCCAGCCAGGCTCGGAACGACGGGTATGTGCAGATTGCGCAGATCTTCGAAGAGACGGCCAATCAGGAAAAGGAACACGCCAAGCGGTTCTTCAAGTTCCTGCAGGGCGGCGAAGTAAAGATCGAAGGCCTATTCCCTGCCGGCGTCGTCGGCACTACCGCCGAAAATCTCCTGGCGGCGGCCGACGGCGAGCATGAGGAGTGGTCGGCCTTGTACCCCAGCTTCGCCGCCAAAGCGCGGGAGGAAGGTTTTGCCGCCATCGGCTTGGTGGTCGAGAAGATCGCCGTGGCCGAGAAGCAGCATGAAAGGCGCTATCGCGGCCTGCTGGACGCCCTCCAGAACGCCCGCGTGTTCAAGCGCACTCAGCCGGTGAAATGGCGATGCCTGAACTGCGGTTATGTTCACGAAGGCCCCGAGGCCCCCGGCGCCTGCCCGGCATGTGCCCATCCCCAGGCATACTTCGAGTTGTTGGCCGAGAACTGGTGAGCGTCTGGCCCCAGTGCCCCAACCGTGCTTGGTTGACACGTTGGGTGCCACGACCAACCTCCGGTCGGTGCCCGGCTTGTCCAGCAGTGCCGGAAACACGGTTGGGCGAGCCAACCGTGGCAGCGGTCATCTCATGTTGGACGGACCACTAGAATCCGGCCGTCCGCTGTAGCAGGTCGTATCCGATCAGGAAGATGGCCGCATCGGCGAGCAAATGACTGAGCCAGGGGCCCAGCAGCGTGCCGCTATGCTGATAGAGCCAGGCCCACGCGGCGCCGGCCGCGGCCACGCCCAGCGAGAACAGCAGCGTCGGCCACGCCAGAGGGCCGAAGTATACGGCCAGCACGATCACGTGATGTGCCGCAAAGGCCAGACTGGAAATGACGATCGCCAGCCCCAGCGGCATCAGCCGTCGCATCTGCCCAAAAACGAACCACCGCCAATAGTATTCTTCCAGGAGCGAATGCACGGCCGAGTAGAAGACGCCCAGCATGGCGAATGCCGCGCCGCTACGGATTCCGAAGCCGGCCACCTTTTGCGCTGCGGCGCCGCCGGCCGCCATCAACCAAGTCGCCCCCTGCAACCACGAGTAATACACGCCCAACATGATTGCCATCATAAACAAGCCGATCCCGAAACCCTCGGCCAGCCCGGCTGCGGAGAACACGGGCCGCACGAATCGCTCGCGCTGGACGATCAGGACCCAGAACAGGGGCAGGGCGAACTGCACGATTTTGGCCGCTGCGAACGTGAATTGCACGACTGCCGGCGGCAGACCGGCTACTGCGACGAAGTACAGCCACGTGGCCAGGCTGGGCAGCATTGCGGTCACGGCCACGATTGCCCAGGTGGCCGCCGTTCGGTTATGGCAAGCAGGATCGGGTCGGCTCATAGGAAACGATCCACAGGCCATTTTGAAACGTAAATGTATTCAGTCGGAGTCCGCTGCGAACTCATATTGACGACATCCCTTGGTTTGCTCTCGGCCTTTCGGCGCGGCGAACGACATCCGCAACATGTTAATCGGCAAATGGTTGTGTCATTCCGCTGGAGTTCTGGCACGCTACGTGCGGTTACAGGCTCAACGGTCAAACTTACCCTAACCCACTGGAACATGGAAGGAGAGAAATCATGAGTCGCATTACTTTGACCCTGGCTGTCTTGGTCATGTCGGCCGTCGCAACGCAAGCCCGCGCCAACGAGCACAATGCCGTTTTTCTCGGCGCGGGGCGAGCGGACCTGGCTGCGAACATCCACCAGGTACACGATTGGCACGGCTACTATGGTCACCATCACGGCTATTACGGCTACTATGGGCCCACCTTGGCGGCGCCGCCGGTGGTTGTGGTTCCGACGTATCCGACGTATCCTGCTTACCCGGCTTACACCATGCCGCCCGTGGCCCCGACCTACGCCGTGCCGCCAGCCTACTATTATCCCCGGCCGGGAGTGCGTCTGGGAATCGGCTGCCGTGGATTGTCGCTCGGCATTGGGTTATGATCGGGCATGATCTGCGATCTGCGATTTGAGATCTGACATTTGAGATTCGGGATCTTGGATCGCAGATCCCCTAACCCGGATTATTCATGAGCGCTATCGGTGGCACAGGCATCTTGCCTGTGTTGCCGAGACGCGGGCTGGAAGCCTGTGCTACGTCGATTTGTGAATAATCCGGGCTGAACTCTATGCCCCACGACGAAGATCGCTTTCACAGCCGAGACGGACTGCTGCTCTATGAGCAACGCTGGCTACCCGAAACCGCCGCCCGCGCGGTGCTGGTGATCGTTCACGGGTTCGCCGAACACAGTGGCCGCTACGCCCGGCTCGCAGGCGAACTCAACGCGCACGGCTATAGCGTCTACGGCGCGGACCTTCGCGGGCATGGAAGATCGCAGGGCGAGCCATGTTACATCCAGTCGTTCGAGCCACTGCCGGACGACCTGGAGATCTTCCTGGAGCGTATCCGCCGCCGCGAGCCGGGCCGGCCGTTGTTCCTGCTTGGCCACAGCTTGGGCGGCACGATCGCGATACGCTACGCGATCGCGCGGCAGCCGGATCTGTGCGGATTGATCCTCAGCGCGCCGGGATTGCGAATCGGCCGCAAGGCGTTTCCCTGGCTGCGGCGGTTGGCGCCGCTTTTCAGCCGCATCGTGCCGCGGTGGCGCGTGGTGCGAATGGGCGCACGCATGATCTCCCACGACGCGGAGGTGGTGGCCGGCTTCCGCGCCGACCCGCTGGTGTTTCACGATCGCTTTCCGATCCGCACGGGGGCGGAAATCCTCCGCGCCATGCAACGGGCCAGCGCCGAAATGGAGATGGTCCGCGTACCGCTTCTGATCCTGCACGGTACGGGCGATCTGGCCTGCGATTGCGAGGGCAGCCGGGAACTTTTCCGCCGTGCCGCCTCGACGGACAAACAGTTGCACCTCTATCCGGGTCTGTATCACGAGGTATTCAGTGAGCCGGAGCGAGGGCAAGTGCTGGCGGACCTGTTGGCGTGGCTCGCGGCGCGATAAGGGCGGCTAATAGCTGAATTTCGCTGCCGGATACCCCCCTTCTTCCGGCGAATCTCCGCCTTGCGGGAAGACGCATGTGACAAAACTGGGCACCGCTTGCCTAGAAAACGAGCACTCCCCAAACCCCGTCACAAATTGTGGGAGGGGTGGGTTGTGGCCGCAACGCAAGCTTGTAAAATGATTTGCGTTGTTCTGACGTTTTCGCTCAGGGGTGCCCTGGCACTCTCTTTGCGAAGCAGCACGCCCCGTGCCGTACGCAATCCGATCGTGCCGGAACGACTTCGGCGATGCGTCGTGCGTACTGGCGTTCCTCACCACCGATGGGTTTTTTATGCGAAAGGACCGATTCGTGACCCCCAAAGAAGTTTTGGCGTTGTGCCGGGAAAAAAATGTCAAGGCCGTAGACCTGCGGTTCATGGACTTCCCCGGGCTGTGGCAGCACTTCACCATTCCGGTGGACAAGCTGGAAGAGGACGTTTTCGAGGACGGCTTGGGCTTCGACGGCTCCAGCATCCGCGGCTGGCAGGCGATCAACGAGAGCGACATGCTCGTGATTCCGCAGCCGGAGACCGCCGCCTTGGATCCGTTCTGCACCATCCCCACGCTGTCGATGATCTGCAACATCCAGGACCCCATCACCCGCGAGGACTACACTCGCGATCCCCGCAACGTGGCCCGCAAATCGGTCAACTATCTGAAGAGCACCGGCATCGGCGACGTCTGTTACATGGGTCCGGAGCTGGAGTTCTTCATCTTCGACGACATCCGCTACGACCAGACCTACAACAGCGGTTTCTACTACATCGACAGCATCGAGGGGCAGTGGAACCGGGGGCGGGACGAGAAGCCCAACCTGGGCTCCAAGCTGCGCTACAAGGAAGGCTACTTCCCGGTGCCGCCGGCCGACCAGATGATGAACGTCCGCAACGAGATGATGCAGACGCTGATCGACTCCGGCATCGAGCTGGAAGCGCAGCACCACGAGGTGGGCACGGCCGGCCAGTCGGAAATCGACATGAAGTTCGACAACCTGGTGACCATGGCCGACAAGGTCATGATGTACAAGTACATCACCAAGAACGTGGCCGTGAAGTACAACAAGACCGTGACCTTCATGCCCAAGCCGCTCTTCGGCGACAACGGCTCCGGCATGCACACGCATATTTCCATTTGGAAGGGCGGTGAGCCGCTCTTCGCCGGCAACGGCTATGCGGGCTTAAGCGACATGGCCCTGTACGCGATCGGCGGGCTTCTGAAGCATGCCCCGGCCATTCTGGCCTTCAGTTGCCCCACGACCAACAGCTACAAGCGGCTGGTCCCCGGCTTCGAGGCCCCGGTGAACCTGGCCTATTCGCAGCGGAACCGCTCGGCGGCCGTGCGCATCCCCATGTACAGCCCCAGCCCCAAGGCCAAGCGCCTGGAGTTCCGCTGCCCCGATCCGAGCTGCAACCCCTATCTCTCGTTCTCGGCCATCCTCATGGCGGCCCTGGACGGCATCCAGAACAAGATCGATCCGGGCCAACCCTTGGACAAGGACATCTACGACCTCTCGCCCGAGGAACTCAAGGAAGTGCCGCAGGCGCCGGGGTCGTTGGAGGGCTCGTTGGCGGCCTTGCGGGCGGACCACGAGTTCCTGCTCCGCGGCGACGTCTTCACCCCCGACGTCATCGACACCTGGATCTGGTACAAGACGGTCAACGAGGTGCAGGCCATGCAGTTGCGTCCGCACCCCTACGAGTTCTGCATGTACTACGACATCTAGGGTTGTAATGCCGATTTGGATTGCATTGTGAATTGAGTGCCACTGGCTCTGCCAGTGCTGACGGTGCCCTTGCAGCCAGCAATTCCGGGCCCGGCAGTGGGTACACCAAGGAAAACCCCTGCCGGGCCCGCCTTCTTTCGTCCCCCTGAGTAGCACAGGCATCTTGCCTGTGTTGTCTGGACAGAGGCTGGAAGCATGTGCGATGCCGTTTTGCGAATAACCTCGGTTGCCCGCCACCGCCGTGCGGGCCAATGATACCACCATAGCGGTGGGTTTGACAGCGGCTGGGCTGACGGCGATGATAAAAATGGGTCCTTTATCAGACGCCGGGCAGACTGCAAAAACCCTTCCGGAGACTCGGGTTCCGGCAATCCGCAAATTCAGGACGGAACTTTGAGCAGGCCCGGCGCGTCGGTTGTTATGTGAGCCTGTTGTGAACGACGACGCCGCACTGATCGACCAGACACTGGCCGGCCAAACGGCAGCCTTCGGCCATCTGGTCGAGCGTTACCAGGACCGGCTGTACAACACGGTGTTGCACGCCGCCGGAAATGCCGAAGATGCCAAGGACGTGGTGCAGGAAGCCTTTGTGCAGGCATTCCTGAAGTTGGATACGTTCCAGCACGCCAGCGCGTTTTATACCTGGCTGTACCGGATCGCTTTCAACGTGGCGGCCACGCACCGCCGCCGCCGGCACGCGACGTTTTCCATCGATCGGGGCCAGGCCGGCGACGGCCGCGAACCGGTCGACGTCCACGAGGGGCCCACCGCACGACTGGATCGCGACGAACGCTGCCGCCAGGTGCGACAGGCCATTGGCGAACTGAGCGACGAACATCGGGCGATTTTGGTATTGCGGGAAATCGAGGGTTTTACGTATGAAACGATCGCCGAAATCCTCGACCTGCCCGTGGGCACCGTCCGCAGCCGTTTGCACCGGGCTCGTTTGCAGTTGCGCGGAGAGTTGAAAGAACTGTTGATCATTGAGGACTGAGTTCGCAAGTTTCCTGTAGGGTGGGTCGACGGGCACCGTGCGCAGCATGGTCGGCGAGCCCCACTAATTCTCTGAGCGTGCATTATGAACGATGTGCCGGAAAACGAACTGCTCAGCGCGTACCTTGACGGCGAGCTGTCGCCCGCCGAGCGCGCGAAAGTCGAGCAGTTGCTGGCCGCCGATCCGGCTGCCCGGCACTTGCTGGACGAGCTCCGTGCGCTGAGTTCCACGCTCCGGGCATTGCCCCGCGCGAAAGTGGGCGAAGATCTGAACCGGCAGGTGTTGCGGGCGGCAGAGCGGCGGATGCTGACGCCGGCGCCGGGGGCTCTCGGCGGCCGGTTCCATTGGCGCAACATGCTGGGCCGTCGCGCCTTACTCTGGTCCGGCCTGGCCGTGGCAATCGCGATCATGCTCACGATCAATGACCGGTCACAGCGCAGGGTGGCGGAGAAGCAGATCGCCCTGGCGCCGCCGGCCGCCCCCATCGGGCCGGCCAAACCGCCTGTCATCGAGGCCGTATCCGGTGCGAAGCAACCAGCGGCCCGAGGGGAAGAAAGAGTCGCTGCTGCCGATAAGGCTCTTCGCAAGGGGACAGTCCCATTTTCGTCGAACGAAAATCGGGACAGTCCCCGACTTTCCGGCGGCGCGGTGAAACAGAAGGCAAAACCCCCGAACGCGATGGCTATCGGAGGCAGCACGCCGGGCGCGGCAAAAGTCGCCGCGGCGCCCGGTCCCGATCGCAGAGCAGTGACGGAGGCCAACCGCCAGCCGCCACCCGGCCCCAGCGTCGAACAACTCGCCAAGACACACGCCCCGGCGATTGGCGCCGAAGCTGCCGCCGATCTTGCAGACGCCGCCGGCAGTGTGATGGTCGTACGCTGCGACGTGACCCCGGACGCCATGCGACAGCACGCCTTCGACCAGTTGTTGGCGGCCAACGGAATTGCCCCGCAGAAAGCGACAGGGCGTAACGGTGCAGCCATCCACGTGTACGTCGAGGCCGCTCCGGCGCAGATCGAGGCCGTGTTGAGCCAGATCGCCGCGCGGCCCGCGGCTTTTCCGACCGTTGCCGTTAATCCGGCGGCGAACCTGCCGGCACAGCAATCGCTGACACAATACGCCCACGCCTTGCATCAAGGTCCCGGCACCGCGTCCGTCGGCGGCTTGGCACAGACGGAGAACAGTGCGACCGCGATGTCGAAAAAGGACGAGGATAAGGGATCTCGGCCGCCAGGCGGCAAGGTGCAGCAGATCGTGGTTCCACTGCGTGCGCTCTCAGGCGGCCCTGCCGCATCGGGCCGGGCCACTGGTTCCGTGAGCGTGCCCTGGAGCAACGGCGGCGGGATGGCCTTGCCCCCGGTGCCGGCCGACGAAACCAAGCCGCAAAGCGGGCCGAAACAAGGGGTAGCAACACCGCACGAGGCGCCCAAGGCCGCAGCGCCCGCAAGCCAACCCTCGACCACTTACCGCGTGCTGTTCGTGTTGCGGACGATCGGCTCGGAGAGTCCTGCGGCGGGCGGCCTCATCAACGCCGTGTCCCCGTCCGCCCCTCCAGCCGCCCCAAAATCCCCGCCCAACAGCCGCTGACCGGTCTCCTTGCCCCTTGCGGGAAATGGGAGAAAGAGTGTCAGCCTTCCGGAGCCACACAACTCCATTTAACCCAACCACGAACAAGTGCCCAGACGCCTCATTGCCGTCCCCATCCTTCACACGGCCGTCGATCTCGGCTCGTTGGCCGATGCGGTCCGCGACCGTTACGTGCGCGTGTTGGGCCCCTCGGCCTGGACCGAGCGCGAGCGCACCGTCGACGAATTGTGGCAGGCGATCCGCGCCCGGGTCGATGCCCTGCGGCTCGACTACCACGCGGTGCTGATCTACCAGGACGGGCTGCCCGTATGCGGTCACGAGCTGGAGATCGTGCGCGAGTTGGCCGGCGCCGGCAGTCGCAATCATCAGTTGATCCTGGCACTGATCGAGCGCGGGGCGACGCTCATGGGGACCGAAGACCCGCAGCTTCTTTTGCGCGAGTATCAGATGCACCGCCGGAGCCTTGGGGGCGCAGCGGCGGAACCGGCCGCTGCGCCCGTCCCGTCCGCGGAAGCGGCTGAATTGCTCGAGTTGCGCGACGCCTTTATCGCCGCGCGGATTGCCGAAACGCTGCCATCGGGGCAGACAGGCTTGCTTTTTCTCGGTGCGGCGCACCGCTGGGGCGCGCTGGTCGCGCGCGGCCTGAACGTGGAAACCCTGTCCTGATCGAGGGCGCGGTCTGTCGCGTCGCGTCGCGCAGCGCGCACGCGAAGCGCGCCCGCCCGCCGCACATTCTCTCGTCGGCGCGAAAACTCCCCGTGCGCGGCGCGATGTTCTTCGGCCCTGCGGCGGCGCGCACGCTCCCCCGCCGCGCCGCTGCGTACTATGGTTGGTCTGTTCGGACAAGGCAGCCAAGACGTGCGAACCGCTTGAGACTTGGGAGAGATACGTTGGTCACGAACCTGAGTTTGTTTTTTTCCCAAGTCCTCAAGAAGGTTCCCGCGATGCGACGAAAGCAAAGCTATGCACGCCGCCCAGGGACGGGTCGCTTGTCCGAAGAACGTCTTGTGGTCCACATCCTTGGGTGACGTTAGCCCGAGATTGCGTGGATCGCGGCACCTATTTTGGGAGAGTTGTAGCATGGCCAAGATTCAGAAGTCGATGGATTCGTCCAGCCTTTCGGAAGTTGTGGACCGCATCCTGGACAAGGGCATTGTGATCGACGCCTTCGTGAAGGTTTCGCTGGTCGGCATCGAGTTGCTGTCCATTGAAGCCCGCGTGGTCATCGCCAGTGTCGAGACGTATCTGAAGTACGCCGAGGCGATTGGTTTGACGACCAGCGCCGCCACCCCTGCGTAACGTTAGGGGCGCCATCCGCCATTTACAGGGAGCACGGCGGCGGCCACCCCTGCCGCCGCTCCTCCCTGTGAGTGGAGGGATGGACCGCACGGCCGACAAGTGTACAAGCTGACAAGATGAGAGGAGTTTTTTCATGACGCTTTTTACGGAAGCTTTTCGACGTTTGCGAGCCGACTTGGACCAGGCCCACCAGAGCCGCGCCAAGCTGCTTGACGACCTTCGCGCGCACGCGGCCGAACACGCGGCCGAGACCGGCCGGCAATTGGCGGAGCAGGCGCGGCAACGACATGCGGATTTCGCGGCCATGATGGGCGAGTTGCGCCACGGCGTTCGCGCGGGCGCCGCCCAAACGCGCCGGCAACTGCACGACCTGAATGCCGATCTGCGTGCGGGCCGGGCCGCCTTTCACCGCTCCGCCGCCAACCGGTAGTCTCTGCAATCGAGGTAGCCAGCGATCTCTATGGCGTGTTTAGCAAGTGAACCTACCATGTTCGCTCCCAACCGTCTGCAAAACGACGAAGGTCCGCAGTTGTGGCCCGAGGCCGGCGAAACCTTCGTGCTCACTCCGGAACTGGAGGAGTTGGTCCAGCGGGCGCTGGGGTATTTGATGGCCGGATTCCCCGTCAACCTGGCCGGCCCGGCGGGGACCGGCAAGACCACGCTGGCCCTGCACCTCGCCGCCCGGCTGGGCCAGCCTGTGACCCTCATCCACGGCGACGACGAGTTCAGCAGTTCCGACCTCGTGGGCAACGACCGCGGCTACCGGCGGAGCAAGCTGATCGATAACTTCATCCACTCGGTGGTCAAGACCGAGGAGACCTTGCGGACGTTTTGGACCGACAACCGTTTGACCACCGCCTGCCGTTACGGCCACGTGTTGATCTACGACGAGTTCACGCGCAGCCGCCCCGAGGCCAACAACGCCCTGTTGAGCGTTTTGGGCGAGCGACTGCTCAACTTGCCCAAGCTGAGCGAGCGCGGCGAGGGCTACCTGGAGGTCCACCCGCGGTTCCGCGCCATCTTCACCTCCAATCCGCGGGAATACGCGGGCGTACACAAGAGTCAGGACGCCCTGATGGATCGGCTCGTGACGATCTACATGAACCACTACGATCGGGCCACCGAGGCGGCCATCACCGCCGCCTCGGCCGGCGTCGGCATCGACGTTGCCCAACGGATCGTCGACCTGATCCGCCACTACCGCAGTCGCGACGCCAGCGGTCAACGGCCCAGCATCCGCGCGGCGATCACCATCGCCAAGGTGCTGGTGCGCCTGGGCGCGGAATGCGACCCCGGCGACTTGCTGTTCCTGAACATCTGCCGCGACGTGCTGCACCTGAACGCCCCGTACGCGGACGCGACCCTGGCGAGCGACGAATTGCCGGCCACGATCCGGGCGATCTGGGACGGGGAAGAAACCGAAAGCGAAGAGGTTTTCGCATGACCAAGGCTGTCCGCAAGGGATTGCAGAGCATCCGTACCCGCAGCAGTCAAGCCAGCGAGGCCGACAATCCGCATCGCAAGTTCCTCCGCGTTGCCAACCTGGAGCTGCGCAAGACGTTGTGCAACCGGGTGCGCGAAGCGGCCCTGCGGCGCGTGGCCGAGATGGACGAGCAACTGGCCGACATCGCCGGCCAGCAGGCGGAGTTGCTGGGGCTGGCACAAGACCCGGCCGGCCCCCATTTCGCCGCCGACGCTCCGCCGAACCGCGGCAGTTTTACCATGAAGTACTAGCCAGCAACCAAGGAACGCCAGCCATGTCTTCCCCCGAATCCGCAGTGCGACCTTCCATTGCCGACGCCCGCGATGCCGTCTGCCGCTTCCTGCAGGAATCGCTGCCCGACGTGCGCCGCGTTCGCGTCGTTCGCTTGACGCCGATCGGCGGCGAGGAGGGGGCCTGGGAGGCCGAAGCGATGGTTTGGCAGCCCAACGTCACCTTGGAGACCCTTGGCCTGCACACCGAGCGGCCCGTGTTGGACCAGGAACTCTACGTGCTTCGCTTAAGCCCGCATCTGGACATTGTGAGCTACGGCAGCAAGGAAACGGAGTAATGGCGATGGCAAGTGTAGCGGCGACCAACGGATTGGCCTTGTATCTCTACGGCATCGTCGCGGCCGACGCCGAGGCCGGATTCGTCGGCAGCGGCGTGGGTGGTGCGGACGTCGACATGTGGACAGAAGGCCGGGTGGCGGCGGTCGCGAGCCCGCTGGCTGCCGGCAAGCTTCGACCGCAGCGGGCCCACCTGGCGGCCCATCACCGCGTCTTGAGCGAATTGGCCCTCCTCGGGCCGGTGTTGCCGGTGGTCTTCGGCACGCTCGTCGAGAGTGAGCCGCAGTTGCGCGACTTCCTGCGCTTAAACCACGATCGCCTGGCCGGGTTGCTGGAGCGCATTGAAGGAAAAGTGGAGTTGGGCCTGAAGGTCTATTGGGACACGGCCAACATCTTCGAGTACTTCGTGGCCACGCACCAGGAACTGGAGGCGATGCGGAATCGTTTGTTCCAGCCCGGCCGCACGGCCACGGTCGAGGAGAAGCTGGCCCTGGGCGAGGCCTTTGCGTCGGCGCTGCAACAGGCCCGGCAACGGCACACCCGCCGCGTCCGCGAGGCCTTGGCCCCGTACTGCGCGGAGATTCGCGACGTCAGTCCGGGCGACGAGCAGATGATCATGAAGCTCGCCTGCCTGGTCGAGCGGGATCGCCAATCGCAATGGGAAGAAGGGGTGCGGCAAGCCGCGATGCTCTTCGACGATCATTACCGTTTCCATTACAGCGGTCCGTGGCCGCCCTACAATTTCGTCGATCTCGACCTGGGGGCCGCATGTTCCTCCTAGACGACATCCTGCTGGCCCCGCTCAAGGGCCTGGCGCTGATCTGCCGGGAGGTATACCAGTCGGCGCAGGACGACCTGGACCAGCAGGAAAAGGCGGTGCTGGCCCAAATCGCCGAACTGTTCCAGGAGTTCGAGTCCGGCACCCTGGCCGACGCCGACTTCGACGCCCGCGAAGGTGCGCTGCTGGACCGGCTGGAAGCAGTGCGCCTCTCCCGCGGCAAGAGCGAAGAATGACGCAAACAACGATGGCATACGCGACCGAGAGCCTGGCAGAACCCGATAGCACGCTGCTGGAGTTGTTGGATCGCGTGCTCAACGCGGGGGTCGTGCTGGCCGGCGAGGTCACGATCACCGTGGCCGACATCGAGCTGATCTATCTGCGATTGCAACTGTTGGTGAGTTCCGCGGAGACCGCCCGGCAAGCCGACTGGCTGCCGCCGCGGCACGCGAGCGCCGATTGGCCGAATCACGAAGACACAAGCGAGAGCCGTCATGGTTCAATGGACTGCGTTGTTTCCTGAGAACCCCGCGTTGCCGCCGTGCGCGGCCGCGGTCGCGCCGGTGGCGCGGGTGCGGCCGCCCACGCAGATCCGCGTCGACCCCGAAAACGCCCGCAACGGGCTGATGCAACTGGTCTTGACGCTGGTGGAGTTGATCCGCGAGTTGTTGGAGCGGCAGGCCCTGCGGCGGATCGACAGCGGCACGTTGACGGCGGCGGAGGTCGAGCGGCTGGGGCTGACGTTCCTGCGGCTCTCGCAAGAGATGGCGCGGCTGAAAACCGATTTTGGTTTCCGCGACGAAGACTTGAACATCGACCTGGGACCGCTGGGCAGGCTGCGGTAGGAGACGATCATGGCCCACACGCAAGTCATTCCGCCTGCCTCCCGGTCCGTCGGCCTGGCCGAGGTCCTGGAGCGCGTGCTGGACAAGGGCGTGGTGATCGCCGGCGACATCAAGATCAAGCTCTGCGACATCGAGTTGTTGAGCATCCAGATCCGCTTGCTGATCGCCTCGGTGGATCGAGCCAAGGAGATGGGGCTTACCTGGTGGTGGCAGCCGCAGGCGGCCAGCCCGCCGCCGCAGGCGCTCCCGTCGCAGGAGACACCGCAACTCCGCCGCGATCCGGCCGGGCACAGCCCGTGGGAACACTATCTCGAGTTTCGTCATCTGGAACAGTGCCGAAATCGTTGAGTTCGGCCTGCCGCAACCACGAAGAGAAAGGGAAAGTTTTATGACCAAGACACGCAACGGCTCCAGCGGCGGCAAACGCGGCAAAAGCCCGCACGCAGACGCCCCCGCGGCGGACGTGAACTTCAACCTCGGCGGCCTGTTGGGCAAGTTCGGCGGCGTCGTCGAGAAACTGGTCGATCTGGCCGAACGCGGCGAACAGTTCGCCCGGAGCGGCGAAATCTCGGGCCTCGATCCCAAGGGCAAACTCCGCGGCGTGTACGGCGTTTCCATCCGTACCGGACTGGGCGACCACGGCCAGCGCGAGGTGACGGTCGAACCCTTCGGCAACGTGCGGCAACAGCCCTCCGGCCAGACCGTTTTCGAGGACGTCCGCGAGCCGTTGGTCGACGTACACCCCGAGGAAGATCACGTGCTGGTGCTGGCCGAGATCCCGGGCGTGAGCAAGAAAGACGTCCAACTCCATCTGGACGGCACGCAGCTTACGATCGAGGCGCAGCGCGGCGAGAAGCGCTATCGCAAGGAAGTCGTCTTGCCCGTGGCCTGCGCCGCCGAGAACATGCGCTGGGAGTGCATCAACGGGATCTTGCGGATCCGCCTGGGCAAGTAAGCGACTGAATCTGAAAATCTCAGATCTCAGATCTCAAATTTCAAGTCTCACAGCACCCATGACCACACCAGCGGCCGCCCGGGAAATCACCCTCCGAGTCAGCGAGTCGACCGGCAAGGACGCCGGCCGCGGCATCGCACGTCTGGATCCCGCCGACATGCTGCGGCTGGGCGTCGACGTGGGCGACCTGGTGGAGGTGGAGGGCAAGCGGCGGTCGGTGTGCAAAGTGCTGCCGGCCTTCAAGGAACATCGCGGCCAGCAACACCTGCAGATCGACGGCATCATTCGCGAGAACGCCCGCGTGGGCCTGAACGAGCCGGCAGTGGTGCGGCCGGCTGTGGCCCAGGCGGCCCGCACGGTCGTGCTGATCCCGCAAGGCGGCATCCCCTCCGGGCGCGACCTGAAATACATCGGCAGCCTGCTGGACGGCCTGCCCATGGTCGAGGGCGACCACGTGCGGGTCACGCTGTTCGGCAATCGGCGGGCCGACTTCCGCGTGGAGAGCACTTCACCCGCCGCGCCCGTGGTCGTCGGCGCCGACACGGTCCTGAAGATGCCCAAGAGCGAGGGCCAGCCTTCGGCGGCCATGAATTCGCTGTCCTATGAGGACATCGGCGGGGTGAAGCGGCAATTGGAGCGCGTGCGGGAGATCGTCGAACTGCCGTTGAAGTATCCCGAGGTCTTCGAGCGGCTGGGGATCGACGCGCCCAAGGGGGTGCTCCTCTACGGCCCGCCCGGCTGCGGCAAGACCCTTCTGGCGCGGGCCGTGGCCCACGAAACCGAGGCCAATTTCTTTTCCGTGAACGGTCCGGAGATCATCCACAAGTTCTACGGCGAGAGCGAAGCCCATTTGCGGAAGCTCTTCGAGGAAGCGGCGGCGCGGGCCCCCAGCATCATCTTTCTGGACGAGATCGACGCCATCGCCCCCCGTCGCGAGCGGGTGGTGGGCGACGTGGAGAAACGCGTCGTGGCCCAACTGCTGGCGCTGATGGACGGCCTGTCGCAGCGGCAGCACGTGATCGTGCTGGCGGCCACGAACCTGCCCAACATGCTCGATCCGGCCCTGCGCCGGCCGGGCCGCTTCGATCGCGAAATCAGCATCCCCATTCCCGACAAGCACGGCCGGCTGGAGATCCTGGAGATTCACAGCCGCGGCATGCCGCTGGCCGGCGACGTGGATCTGCCGCACCTGGCCTCGATCACGCACGGCTTCGTGGGCGCCGACCTGGAAGCGCTGTGCCGCGAAGCGGGCATGATCGCCCTGCGCTGCCTGCTGCCCCGCATCGATTTCTCGCAGGCCCACGTCTCCGACGAACTGCTGACGCAATTGCAGGTCCGCATGGCCGATTTCCAGAACGCCCTGCGCGAAGTGGAGCCCTCGGCCGTGCGCGAGGTGTTCGTCGAGGTGCCCAACGTCACCTGGAGCGAGGTGGGCGGCCTGGAGGAGGTCAAGCATCGCTTGCAGGAGGCCGTCCAATGGCCGCTGCGGTACCCGGAAATGTTCGAGC
Organism: Thermoguttaceae bacterium; assembly: GCA_049509675.1. GTDB lineage: Bacteria > Planctomycetota > Planctomycetia > Pirellulales > Thermoguttaceae > JBEKZQ01. The sequence goes on from JBEKZQ010000064.1 coordinate 15,128, forward strand.
GGGCCCGCCTCGCGCCGCCCAAGGGCGCGCTGCTTTCCGGCCCGCCCGGCTGCGGCAAGACGCTGTTGGCCAAGGCCCTGGCCACCGAGACGGGCGTGAATTTCATTTCCGTGAAGGGCCCCGAATTGCTCTCCATGTACGTGGGCGAATCGGAGCGCGGCGTGCGCGACGTGTTTCGCAAGGCGCGGCAGGCGGCCCCCTGCATCATCTTCTTCGACGAGATCGACGCGCTGGCCTCGGCCCGCTCCCGCTCCGGCACGGACTCGGGCGTGGGCGCGCGCGTGCTCAGCCAGCTCTTGACCGAGTTGGACGGCATCGAGGAACTCAAGGGCGTGCTGGTGCTGGCCGCCACGAATCGGCCCGACCTGTTAGACCCCGCCCTGCTGCGGCCCGGCCGCTTCGACATCCAGGTGCAGATTCCGTCGCCCGATCGGGCCGGTCGCGACAAGATATTTCAGATCCATTTGCGCGATCGCCCGCTGCAGCGCGGCGTGACCGCGGCCTGGCTGGCCGAACAAACCGAAGGTTTCAGCGGCGCGCAGGTCGAGGGCGTGTGTCGCCGCGCGGTCATGGCCACCATCGCCGCCCAGATCGCCGCCGGGGCCGAGGGGCCCCAGGCCCGGAACCTCGAACTCCGCCGCGACGACTTCCTGGCAGCCATCGCCGAGATCGGCGCACCGCCGGCTACAACCCGTCATGGATGAACACTACTACCTCTATGCTCTGATCGAACGAGCCCCCCTCTCCCTCCGGGAGAGGGTTGGGGTGAGGGTGAGGTGCAGCAAACCGTCGTTTCGTGTACCATTCTCTATCCTGGCATCCCCTCACCCCGGCCCTCTCCCGGAGGGAGAGGGGGACCTCGAACCGGCGTCTTGCAACAATCCAGCCCCGACTCTGGGCCCGGGCGTCGATCCCCGCTTCGAGGTCGAGGTCCTGCCCTGCGGCCGGATCGCCGGCGTGACCAGCCGCGTCGGCCTTGACCAATTCCATCCCGAGAAACTGCAGGCCGCCACGCCGGACGTGGTCTGGCTCAGCGAGATTGCGCTGCGGCATAACGCGATTGTCGACGCCGCGGCCGCTCGGACCGCCGTACTGCCGCTGCGATTGGGCGCGGTGTTCCACTCGCGTCGCTCCCTGTTGGAAAAGCTTGAGCAATACGAGGCCCCGGCCGCCGATTTCCTGCACCGCCTGGGCGATCGGCAGGAATGGGCGGTCAAAGTGTATCTCGACCAGCAGCCGGCGGCCGAATCGCCGCTGCCCGAGCAGCCGGCCACGACGGGCACGCAGTACCTGGCCACCCGCCGGCTCGAGACCCAGCAGCAGCACCAACTTCAGGCGGCCAGGCAACAGGAGTTGCAGTCCCTGGAACAGCGCTTCCAGCGCTATGCCGACGGCTGGACGCGGCTCCGCCCCTTGAGCCCTGAGTTGACCGGCCGCGAGGAAAAGATGCTGCTGAACGCCGCGCTGCTGGTGTCGCGGGCGGGACTGCCCGCCTTTCAGGCCGTGAGCAACAGTTTGACTCGCGACTACCGCCGCCGGGGGCTGATGGTGGAAGTATCAGGCCCCTGGCCGCCCTATCACTTCTGTCCGTCGTTCAAGGTCCCCTCTCCCTCCGGGAGAGGGTTAGGGTGAGGGTGAGGGGGAACAAAGCGTGGAGTCGTGTACCGCTCTCTATCGCAACATCCCCTCACCCCGGCCCTCTCCCATCCCGTCGCGAGCGACGGGCGGGAGAGGGGGACTATGCGTGGAGTCGCGCCGCCAATTCGCAAAGGTCCAGTTCAACTCCTGAAGGAACGAACAATGTCGTTTCACCTGCTGGGTATCACCCACAGCCGCGGCCTGGCTGCCTTGTACTCATCTCGCTCCGCGAGATGTCAGACCTCTCGCGGAGCGAGAGGAGTACCTGTGGCCGGTCTTCTCACGGACGACATGGGCGATCTGCTGGAGCGCAACGGCGTCGTTTGGATCGTCCGCGAGCAGCTTGCGGCGGCCCTGATGACGCCTCCGCCTCCGCCCCTGGGTGTGCTGACGCACGCCACGCTGCTGGAGGCCATCCATCAGCACATGGACGTCCTGCCGGTCCGCTACGGCATCGAGATGCCGGACGAGGAGGCGATCCGCGACTTCTTGCAGCAACGGCGGTTCGACCTGTCGGACGATCTGATACGGCTGCGCGGCAGCGGCGAGATCGGCCTGCGGATTCAGCTTCCGCCATCGCCCGCGTCGGCCCCTGCGGAGGACTTGCCGGGCGCGGCCTCCCCGTCGGTTTCCGTCGGCCAGTACCTCGCCCTGCGGCGCCGCCAATATCAGCGCAAGGACCATTTGCAAGCCCAGACGCAACGCATCGCCGAACAATGCGCACAAGGCTTGTCGGGCCTGTATCGCCAGCAGCGCCGGCTGGCCTCCGGCCGGTCCGACGTGCTGCGCCTGGCCTTTCTTGTCGAGCGCTGCCGCTGGCAGGCCTGCCGGGAACGTTGCGGGCCGCTGCTGGAGAAGCTGACCGGCCTCCAATACAACCTTCTCGGCCCCTGGCCGCCCTACAGTTTCGTGTAGGGTGGGTCGAGCGCAGCGAGCCCC
>JBEKZQ010000640.1:0-2631 GCA_049509675.1 Thermoguttaceae bacterium
CCGAGCCGGCGGCCTGAATCTGCGAAAGCTGTCGCGGCCCTCTTGCCAGGATAAAATTTCCAAGCTGCCGCCCTCACCGCCGGCGCCACCACGGAGATTTCCGCTGGTCGAGTTACAGCGCCGTCGATCTGAACCAAGCCGCACCAATTTAAGACCCCGGCCCCGTTGTTCCCCCCGTTGATGGGTAGTTCCGATATAGCCGGTCGTAGACATGGTGGGTGCCACGTCCTGTGCTCCTTCGGAGGGCTCTTGCGGCGAGAAGTTACCAAAGCGTGGGGGGCGCGAAAAGTCAAGAACCCGCGACTGTTCCGCGGCCTGCGGATAGGTTCCATGCTCGCCGACGAACCACGCGGAGAGGTTTCCGGCGATTGGGGCGCCGCAAGAACCGACATAGAGCAGCACTGGCAAGCCAGTGGCACCCGGGGTGAAAAAGGGGTGAAGGAAAGGGGTGAAGGGGTCAGAACTGGAGCCGGAAAAGGGGCCACAGCCGGAAAAGGGGCCATCACTGATTTCGGCAAACCAGACAGCGGGTAATCGGTGACGTCACTACCTTGTCACTTCCCTTTTGTCACTTCAGGTATCCGATTGGCCCATGAGATCGCCGATGAACTGACCAACGCCTTCGTGATCGAAAAGAATAGGCACGCCTCCCGCGCCGATGTAAACGGCCACGCCATCCCGGACTACCAGGGCATCTGGGTGATCTACCTCGAAGTGGTCTCCGTTGACCAACGCCACGGTAAATGGCCGGTACGGCTTTCGCTCCTTGAGCGTTTTCAAAATGTGATCAAAGTTTGCCGTTTCCACTCGTTCACCTTCTTTGCCTTCCGGGAATTCAAACCTAATGGAATTATACCAAACGATATCATCGCGGTGGCTCCGGGGCCAGGCACCGGCCGCACCACCCCACGTCAATAGGCCCCCCTCCAGCGGAGCGAATCAGCCCCGCTATTTCTTCTTTGCGTCCCGGAAAATCGGCGACTCGGCCAGGGTGAAGAGAGCTACGTCAGAAATTTCCGACCGTGGCGCTCTCGCAGTGGCCGATCTTGATGTTGCTCAGCGGCGGGATCGACCGGTCGAGAAAGCCCGCCAGTTTGTGCGACGGACCAAAATGCTGGAGCTTGCGGATCGCCTCGGCCTCGATCTGGCGGACCCGCTCTCGCGTGACGGAGAAGATCCGGCCGATCTCCCGGAGTGTGTAGGTGCAGCCGTCGGCCAGGCCGTAGCGGAGCCGAAGGATCTCCCGCTCGCGGTAATCGAGCGTCTGCAGCACGTCGGCGATGCGTGTCCGCAGCATGTCCATGTTCATCCCGGCCAACGGGTCTTCCTGGCGATGATCGCACAGCAGATCACCGAGGTAGTTCCCCTCCTCGTGTTCGACGGGCAGGTCGAGCGACAGCGGTTGGCGGCTCATCTTCAGCGCCCGCTGCGTATCGTCCAACGTCAGCCCGCTCTTTTTGGCCATCTCCTCGAGCGTGGGCTCATGCCCCTTGTCGTGGACCAGGTTCCGCATGACGTCGCGGACCTTGCTCATCTTCGCGATCATGTGGACCGGCACGCGGATGGTCCGGCTCTGGTCGGCGACCGCCCGGCTGATGGCTTGGCGGATCCACCAGGTAGCGTAGGTCGAGAAGCGGAAGCCGCGGGCGGGCTCGAACTTATCGACGGCCCGCATCAGCCCCGTATTGCCTTCCTGGATCAGGTCCAAGAAGCTCAGCCCGCGATTGCGGTGCCGCTTGGCGATCGAGACGACCAGGCGGAGGTTGCCCGTCACCAGGCCGCGGCGTGCCGCTTCATGCTCTTTGCTCAGCGCCGCGATCCGTGCCAAATGGCGGCGCAAGCTGGCGGGGGTTTCCTGCGCGACCCGCATCAGGCACCGCATTTCCTTGCGCAGCTCTTCGAGTTGCTGCTCTTCGCCGGCGACCGACTGAACTCTTGCCCGCTGCACGGCGACGGCGGTCATCCGTTCCGAAATCGGCCTGAGGGTGTTCAGCGCCGACTGCAAGCGGGGCATTCGCACCGCGGCTTCCTCGATCAACGCGGCCGCCCTTCGACGGCGACGGGCTAGCCGCCGCCGTGCGGCCCGGCGATCGTCCGGCGAGTACTTCCGCCGGCCGACGGCGATGCGGAAATCGTTCCGGTTTGAGCGAAGCAGTTGACCGAGCGTCCGGCAATTCGTCTCCAAGAGCTGACTTATCTGCCGCTTCCTGGGAGCGTTGCCGATCGATAACTCAATTACCTGGTCCAACCGCAGCTTGCCGCTCAGGGCTTCGCCCAGCGCGGCGATCGCCGCGCGAAGTATGTAGTCGGAGGACAACATGCCTCGCCGCAGCCGGCCGCGGGTCTTGTCGATCTGACGGGCGGTCGCCAACTCCTCGTGCGGGCTGAGCAGAGGGACATCGCCGATCTGCATCAGATAGGTGCGAATGGACCCCGGTTCGTACACTTCCATGATTGCCTCCTCGTCCCCCGTTGCCGTTGGCGTTCAGCCTTCAGGCTGGGCGCAGCACGCTAGTGGTCTGTCCATTTCGACATTACCGGTTGGGTGCCACGACCAACCTCCGGTCGGTGCCCGGCTTGCCCAGCAGTGCTGGAAACACGGTTGGACAAGCCAACCGTGGCACCCGTAAA
>JBEKZQ010000641.1:0-2618 GCA_049509675.1 Thermoguttaceae bacterium
TTCGCAGCGCAGTGATCTTCGTGCCTTCGGGCAGCCGCCCCAATTCATCGGAAGCAAACACGTTCTCCACGTAAAGCGTTGCCGGCGGGACCTGATCGGACTTGCCTGCAACCTGCGGCGGCAGGGCCAGCGGCGGAACGCTCGACCGTACGGGGATGGGGTTGATCGGTCGCAAGTGCTTGCTTTTGTACAGCGGCACGAGCACTCGCTTGTCATCTGGGAAGTAGAGCAGGCAAAGCGTGTCGCGGTAATTGCACAAATAGAGATCTTCGCGAAGCGGCCAGGGAGTGCCGTAGGCCAAATCGCCACCTTCAATCTCGGGAAACTTGACGTCCGGCGTGAGTCGCCTCAACTGCGACATTCGGCCGTCGTCCTTGACGCTGGGATCGATCAGCACCAACGATCCGTAGCTCTGGTTGTGGTGCGGAGTGGCAACGGCGATATACTTCCGCGAATTCGGAATGGCGCGGACTCCGTGCTCGCACAGCGGTCTGAGAGAACGGCCATCGGGCCAAGCGGAGCCGGTCATGGTGGTCAGAGGCAACGGGTAGTTGCCGTGGAATGCCCGCGGATCGCGGCCATCGGGAAAACACGTCCACGGATGAATGGCGATCATGGCGTCGCGATCGATGTAATCCCAACGCGTGTAGAGAAGCTTGCCGTTATGGTCGACGCTCGGCTGCCACTCGTTCGTTTCGTGGTAGCTGAGGCAGTGGATGTCGGAACCGTCGCTGTTCATCGAAAAAAGCGTGTAGGTGGGCACGGGCCGCGGATGGCAGCGGCCGAACCCGCCGCGCCGCGTAGATACGAAGACGATTCTCCCGTCGGGAAGCCAGCAGGGATCGAAATCGTCGAAGTCGCCATCGGTTAGCCGCGTCAGGCCGGAACCGTTGACATTCACGCGAAACAGATTGAAGCGGTTCTCCTGTTTCCACTTCTCGTGGCCGCCCGAGGCCCAGGCGAAGAGCACCGTCTTGCCGTCGTAGGAAAGGGCCGGCGACATGAATGCCCCCTCGCTGAGCAACATCCCGCGGTTCGTGCCGCTGGGCACTCGCAGACCGCCGACGAGATCTACGCGCTCGGGCGAGTCGGAACGCCACCTCTTCAGCAAATACAGGCCGCCACCTTTTCGGGCATTGTGTCCGAAACACTGGTCCATCGACTGAACGCCATCGTAGAACGGACCTTTATCTGTGGTTGGCTTGTAACCGGGCGCGGTGGCGAGGATGTCGCGTTCGATAAACAGCAGATCGTCAAAGTCGAGCAGCGGATGGGACAGGACAATCTTCCGCTGCAAATGCTTCGCTTTCTCGTCAAGCGCCGACCAGTCCACTTTCGAGTCGGCCGTTGATCGAACATATCGCTTTTCAAGCTCGCGCAGGTCTGCTGCTATCGACGATGGGGCACTACCCGGCGGCGGTGCCGCATCAGTCGCGGCCTGGGTAAAAAAAGCCAGCCCCGCCGCCATAAACGCGATGGCTCCTAGTTTCCCCATCGATTCTCCTTTCGGACAATTAGTGAAGTGATACGAACATGGATTCCTCTCACAGGGCTGATTCTAACTTAGACAGAAGCAGGAAGCCAAAGAGGGCGATGGCGGCCATCAGCCGTTCAACCCCTGGCGCACGCCGAGGAATCAAGTCCAACGGTACGGCTGCGATCCTGGCTTGCCCCCTGCGGAAATGTCAAGCAGGCGGCAGGAATCTCCAAATTCCTTGGGAAGCTGGTTTGAAAAGGAACTCTCGGGTGGGGTATGGGAGGCATTGTCGCACCCCTGGCGGTGGATGCGGCCAGGGACGGCAGCGGAGCCAGGCCAGGGGACTTTATCCGTCCGGCACGGGAATCACGCGGCGCAACGAGAGACGGCTATCGCCGGGAAGCCCGTGCCCGGTCAGCCCGAGTTTGTCCACCCATCGGGCGAAACATCTGCGGCCGGTCTCGGACCAACGCCGGATTTCCTCGATTACGCTCGACAGCGTAAAGCTGGAAAGGTGTTGACGGAGCGATTCCAACACGCTCACGATTGTCGTTTGACGCCGTGCGCCAGGCGCGCAACCTGCGGCGGTCACCCCCACCTCCGCAGCGAAGGTCCTTTCCAGCTTGCGTGGGTGCCCCACCTCCGCAGGCAAGGACTCGCGAAAATGTTTCGGATTTGATACGGCCAGCCGTCAGGCTGTATGCTGGTCGTCGACTGCGGCCCGCCCGACCTCCGCGGCCCCGAGGTTGGCATTGCATGTTGAAGACGCTATGCGTCAGGGCGGAGTGGCTATTGATGGCTCCCCCCACAGGTATCTGTGCGTTCGTTGTTGGAAACCTCACTGTTTACGGTGACGCTTGCCCAAAGCAAGGTTGTCATCGTGGCATGGTCGAGTCGGTGCGCCAGTTGAAGTTGAGGCGGGAGGGCGCTTCTGTCGCCGTGATCATGCCGATCAAGTATGCTGATGTACTGGTCTTCAAACGACGTTGGCCAGTCGATAGAGGAGATTTATGTCGCCGCTCGTTCAGTTCGCGTTCATTCCGGTGTTGCTCACTACTGTGAACTTCGCCAGCCAGGCGCCCGCGAGGGAACCTTCTTTGAGAGCGTGGGTTCGCGTCACGCTCGTAGAGCCTGCCAACAC
>JBEKZQ010000642.1:0-2595 GCA_049509675.1 Thermoguttaceae bacterium
CATAATCTCCGCGACCAGTTCCTCGGGTTGCTTTCCTTCGGTATCGACGATCACGTGGGCCGACTCACGATAGATCGGCTCGCGGCGGGCCAACACCTGGAGGATTTCTTCCAGCGGGCCGCGATCGGTGAGATTGGGGCGGCGTTCGGGCGTGGTGGCGTCGGCGGCCATGCGGGCCAGGATCGTTTCCGGCCTGGCGGTGAGCCAGAGCACGCGGCCGCCGGCGCGCATCGCCCGCCGGCTCTCGGGCCGAAGCGGCGCGCCGCCGCCGGCGGCAAGAACCAGGCGCCTTCTGCCGCACAACTCGGCCAGTACCTCGGCCTCCAGGTCGCGGAAGGCCGCTTCGCCGTCATCGGCAAAGATCCGCGCGATCGACTTTCCGCAGCGCCGCTCGATCTCCACGTCGGCATCGATCCACTGCCAGCCGAGCCGTTGGGCCAGCAGCCGGGCGAGCGTCGTCTTGCCGGTGGCGCGGTAGCCGATGAGGATCAGGTTCATGGAAGCGATCGACTAATTCAAGTGGCGCCGCCCGGGACGCTAATAGGGCGTCACCCAGCGGACCACATTGCGCACCGGCTGGCCGGGCACGTAGACCTGCGGCGTGCCATACACGGTCGGCCCGTAATAGGCCGAATACGGCGCATAATAATAGCCGCCGTACGGGGCGTAGTAGGACGTGTAGGGCGCATAGTACGACGTGTACGGCGCGTAGTACGTCACGTACGGCGCCGGCGGGGCGTAATATGCCGTGTACGGTGCGTAATAGCTGACGTACGGCCCGCTGTAGCACTGCGCCATGGCCGGCGCGACGCTCAGCGCCGCCGCGACAACCACAACTGCGATCAACCATCGTGCGTTCATAACACAATCTCCTGAATAAGAAGCGAAAAAAAACCGGCGAAAGGGGTCAGGTCCATGTTCTCGGACAGGGCGTAGTGGTCTGTCCAACTTGAGTTTACGGGTGCCACGGTTGGCTTGTCCAACCGTGTTTCCAGCACTGCTGGGCAAGCCGGGCACCGACCGGAGGTTGGTCGTGGCACCCAGCCGGTAATGTCGAAATGGACAGACCAGTAGAGGCCATCGCGACGCCTGCGAGCCGAAAAATGGACCAGACCCCAGACTTTGCAGTTCTCCCCAAAAACCCCCAGGCCGACTTGCACGACCGCCCCGATCAAATTATACCTAATTATCCACGCCCAGAGTCAAGAGCCGGCCGTCGACTCTGGACTCTCGCCTCAATCAAATTATACCTAATTATCCACCCCTAAACCCGGCGCGTAAATAGGCGCCTTTCCGGAGACCCAACGCGTGCAACTGCTCTTTGCCCTGACGCTGTTCCTCAGCGCCACGCTATTGTTCGTGGTCGAACCGATGTTCGCCAAGATGGTGTTGCCGCTGTTGGGCGGATCGCCTTCGGTGTGGAACACGTGCCTGGTTTTTTACCAAGCGTCACTTCTGGGGGGGTATATTTACGCCCATCTGTCGCTGAAATGGCTTGGAGCGCGGCGCCAAGCGGCGATCCACATGGCCTTGCTCATCGTCCCCTGGCTGGTGCTTCCCGTCGGCGTGGCGAAGGGCTGGACACCGCCGGCGGCGGCCAACCCGGTCGCCTGGCTGTGGCTGTTGCTGTCGGTTTCGGTGGGGCTGCCGTTTCTGTTGATCTCGGCCACGGCGCCCATGTTGCAATCGTGGTTCGCGGCCACCGGCCATCGCTCGGCCAAAGACCCCTATTTTCTCTATGCCGCCAGCAACCTGGGAAGCATGATCGCGCTGCTGAGCTATCCCCTGCTGATCGAATCGCACTTGACCCTCGGCGAACAGGCGTGGTGGTGGACGCTGGGCTACGCCGTGCTGATGGTCTTGATCGGCGCTTGTGCGTTTCGCTTGTGGACCGCAGGCAGAGGAGAGCAGGGGAGCAGCGGAACAGGCGAGCAGGTCGGTGCCACTGCTGGCTTGCCCAGCAGTGCAGAGACAGGGGAGCAGGCGAGTACCACCGAGCCCCTGTTGGACACCCCGCCCACTCCACTGCGACGATTGCGTTGGCTGGCATTGTCGCTGGTGCCGTCGAGCCTTCTGCTGGGGGTGAACAGCTACATCGCCACCGACCTGGCGTCGGTGCCCTTGCTGTGGGTTATTCCGCTTACGTTGTACCTGCTCTCTTTCGTCTTGGTCTTCTCGCGATGGAAGGTCGTCGGCGCGTGGATGGCGCCCGTGCAGGCGCTATTGATCGTGGTCGTGGGCACGTCGTTCTTCATGAGCGGGCTGGATACGTCACAAGTCGCCTTGATGTGCGTGTTGCACTTGCTGGCATTGTTCGCCACGGCCATGGTTTGCCACGGCGGCCTGGCGGCGGATCGCCCGGGCAGCCGCTACCTGACCGAGTTCTACCTGTGGATGTCGCTGGGCGGCGTACTGGGCGGACTGCTGAACACGCTGGTCGCACCGCTGGTCTTTCCCACCGTTTGGGAATACCCGCTGATGATCGTGGCCGCCTGCCTGTTGCGGCCCTGGCCTGGGGGCTGGTCCATTTTTCGGCCAAAGGGCGCGGCGTTGGCCGCAGGACCGATTGACAATCCGTCCTACAACGCGAGGAGC
>JBEKZQ010000643.1:0-3551 GCA_049509675.1 Thermoguttaceae bacterium
TGGCCTATCGTTTCGTGTTGGCCCATCGGCCCGAACTGCTCGCGCTGGCCCCCCGCCCGCGAGCGCAATCCTCGCAAGGGGACAGTCCCGTTTTCGTGGAACGAAAATTGGGACAGTCCCCCAAGGAGAGCCCATGAAAACCTGCCGCTCTGCTCTATGGCCCGTCACGATAAGACTGCAACCGTTGACATCGGAGAACACTAGCCCGAAGCGCAAGCGAGGGCCGGAAATCTCGCGGGTCTTGCCGATTCTTCCCTCGCTTGCGCTTCGGGCTAGTGTTGCACATTTATTGCGACGGGCCATTTTGGTTGCGGCCATGGCCTTCGCGGCAGTCGTCGCGTTTCCCCGCCCGGCAATGAGCGAGAACTGGGAGGGTGTCGACGAGACCATGCAAAAGATCGCCACCGAGGCCGGCCATCCACCCTCGAAGCCGCTGATCGATACCGACCGCGGCGACCTGCTGCTATTCCTGTTCCTCACGTCCGGAGCAGTGGGCGGGTTCATCGCCGGCTATGCGTTTCGCACCCTGTTTCCACCCAAGGCAGGGGACTGTCCCAGTTTTCCGGGCACCAACCCGAAGTTGGTCGGCGAAAATGGGACTGTCCCCTTAACGAAATGCACCCCATCAGCAGGGGCCACACCATGATTGCTCACCATGAACTGCTCGCCGCCGGATCAGCGGCCCACGATCACGGGCCGGGCCGACGCGATCCGCGCGTCAAGCTGGCGGTTGCCCTGTCGGCGCTGTTGGCCCTGGCGCTGGCCACGCATCTCTGGCTTCCCGGGGCGGGGCTCGTCGTCTGTCTCGCGGCGCTTGTGACGCTGGGCGTCCCTTTGTCGAGCGTGCTGCGCCGGCTGCTGGCGCCCATGGGCCTGGCCGCCTTTCTGTGGCTGTTGCGAACGTTCATGACCGGTTCGACCCCCTGGGTGTCGTTCCACCTCGGGCCCTGGCTGCTGACCGCCACCCGCGAGGGTTTTGCCGACGGCGGCCTGATTGCCTGCCGCATCGTGGCCTCGGTGAGCGTGGTCATCCTGCTCTGCGCCTTCACGCTCATGTACCGCTATACCTTCACCCTGTTCGAGCAGGCGCAGAATGTTCTGGCCGCCCAGACCGTCCGCCTGGGCCACGCCGGCTACCGCCGCTCGCTGGCGTCGATCGGCAGCCTGGCCGGGATCGTGACCCTGCAATCGATCGATCAGGCCGAGCGGACCCACGAGGCCATGTTGGCCCGGGGTTATCAGGGCACGTTGTCGCTGCCCACGCTGCGGCCCCTGCGTCGCAGCGAACTTGCCCGGATCGCCGGCGGCCTGGCCGCGATCTCTCTGGCGTACTGGCTCGCAGAAAGGTGGTTGCCGTGAAGCAGCGCAGCACACTGCCCGCGATCGAGACGCAAGACGTGAGCTTCGCTTATCCCGGCGGGATCGAGGCCCTCGCGGACGTAACGTTCCGTGCCTGGACCGGCGAGTTGGTGGCAGTCATGGGCGCGAACGGATCGGGCAAGACAACCCTGATGAAGATCCTCATGCGGCTGCTCAGTCCCCGCCAAGGGCAAGTCCGCCTGGCCGCCGCGGACATCGCGGGCCTTCGCGCCGCCGATCTGTACCGGCGCATCGGCATGGTCTTCCAGAACCCGGTCGATCAACTCTTTGCGCCGTCGGTTGGGCAAGACGTGGCCTTCGGTCCCCGCAACCTGGGCCTTGCGGAAAGCGAAGTCGCCCAGCGCGTCGATGAGGCCCTGGCCGCGGTGGACGCCCTGGCCTTGCACGATCGGCCCATCCATCAGTTGAGTTTCGGCCAGCAGAAGCGCGTGTGCCTGGCCGGCGTGCTGGCCATGCGGCCCGGTATCCTCGTGCTCGACGAGCCGACGGCCGGACTGGACCCGGTCAGCGAGGCGGAAATGATCGGCCTCTTGTTGCGGCTCAATCGCCGCGAGCACATCACGATCATTCTCTCCACGCACTGCGTCGATTTGCTGCCCGTGTTGGCCCATCGAATCTACGTGCTCCGTGAGGGGCGAGTGCGGCACGAGGGGCCCACGCACGAGGTCCTGACCAATGCCGGGTTGCTCGCCCAGTGCGGCCTGCGTCTGCCCTTGGTGGCGCAACTGTTCCATCAATTGGGCGATGCGCACGGCCTGGCGGCCGACCCGCTGCCGCTCTCTGTCGAGCAGGCCCGGCGGCAGATCCTCGATTGGCTCAATGGCGGAGTCTGCGGCGCCCCCCGGCCCGGAGAACAACAGGCATGAAGCTGCGCACCGGCATTACCACCGGCACCTGTGCGGCGGCCGCGGCCCGTGCGGCGGTCACGGTCCTGTTGGGCAACGCGCCGCCGTCGGAAGTCGAGGTGCTGCTGCCTTCCGGGCCGGTGCTAGTGCCGATCCTCTACGCCCGCGCGACTTCCAACGGCGCGGCGATTGCAGCCGTGCGCAAGGACGCCGGCGACGACCCGGACGTGACGCACGGCCTGGAAGTCGTGGCGACCGTCGCTTGGCACGCCTCGGCGAACGCCCCAAGCGAGCCGATCCTCTTCGCGGCCGGCGAGGGAGTCGGCACCGTGACCAAGCCCGGGCTGCAAGTCCCGCCCGGCGAACCGGCCATCAATCCTGCGCCGCGGCGGATGATCGCCGCGGCCATTCGGCAGCTTACTTCCCGCGGCGTGCTCGTGACCATCGCCATTCCCGGCGGCCGCGCGATTGCTCAAGAAACCTTCAATCCGCGCCTGGGAATCGAAGGCGGGCTGAGCGTGTTGGGCAGCACGGGCATCGTGCGGCCGTACTGCACCAAGGCCCTTTGCGACGCGCTGAAATGCGCGTTGGACGTGGCCGCCGCCAGCGGCGCCGCTGGCCTGGTGCTCGTGCCGGGAAACATCGGCGCCCGGGCCGTCCGGACGCACTTCACCCTTCGCGATGAGCAGATCGTGGAGGTCGGCAATGAATGGGGCTTCGTGCTCAGCCTCGTTCCATCCTATGGTTTTGAGGCAATCATGCTCCTGGGGCATCCGGGCAAACTGGCCAAACTGGCGGCCGGCCAATGGGACACCCATTCCGCCCGCTCGCAGGCCGCGGCCCCGCAAATCGCCGCGTTGTGCAGCGAAGTCCTGCGCCGGCCTGCGCCGGAACATCAAACGGCCGAGGGCCTTTTTGCCGCACTGAGCCAAAGCGACCGCCGCCGGTTGGCGGACGTTTTGGCCGCCCGGATTCGCGAGGCGGTCGAGAAAGCCCGCGAGATTGCCGTGGCGGTTGTGCTTGTCAACATGGCAGGAGAGTTCCTGGGAAGCGACGGAGACCTTTCCGCATGGCGATGAACCTGCCTCCCTTGGTGATCGTTGGCTGCGGTCCAGGCGCGCCCGAGTACCTGACGGACGCTGCCCGGCAGGCTGTAGCGCAGGCGGAAGTTCTCGTGGGCAGCGCCCGGCTGCTTGCGCTGTTTCCTGATGGAAAATCGCGGCACACAAGCCCGAAGCGCAAGCGAGGGACCTGCGCTGCACCCCCACCCTCGCTGGCGCTTCGGGCTATTGAGATCGACACCCATGTCCCGGCCGTGCTGGAAAC
>JBEKZQ010000644.1:0-2569 GCA_049509675.1 Thermoguttaceae bacterium
AGCAGCTCGCCCGCCGCCGCAAGTCGCTGCTGGTGCAGCGGCTCAAGCACCTGGTCGCGGGCCGCGTGCTGGACGCGGCGACGACGGACGCCCAACTGATTGAGCTATTGTCGATCGCCGCCCTCAAGGGCTGGGCCGAAGGCTACAAGGCCCAGCACGTGCATGATGCGCTCGGCAAGCTCAAGGGCGCTTCCGTCCGCGAACGGGCGCAGCGCCTGCTGGCGGAGTGCTTTTGGAACTCGGCCGACAGCCGGCCCTCAGAAATCGTCTGGGAGAACTCCGGCCAGGTCCAAAAGGTGGCGCGGATCCTGGGCGTCGACCCGCTGGCCGCCTGGAAGGCCGACCAGCTCGGGCCGCTCACGGCCGCCTGGTGGGGCGCGCACGAGAAGAGCGAATTGGCGGCCATCGCCCAAAACAAGGGCCTCTCGGTCGGCCCCGAAACGAAGAAATCGGCCCTGATAGCGTGGCTCTCGGCCCAGTCGCTGCCGCCGCCGCCGGGCCTGGCCCTGGGCAAGAAAGGCGGCGAAAAATGAGAGCCCTCACGATCTGCCAGCCGTATGCCGAGCTCATCATGCGCGGCCAGAAACGGGTGGAAAACCGCCGTTGGCCGACCGGCTACCGCGGCGCGCTGCTGATCCACGCCGGCAAGTCGCGCCAATGGCTGGAACCCATCGACTGCGAGCACATTCCGCTGGCGGAAATGGTCTTCGGCGCGGTCGTCGGCCTGGTCCAGCTTCGCGGCTGCATCCGCTGGCATGGCGGGATTCGATGCGATCCGCTGATTGTCGAGGCCTGGCCCTGGCTGCCCACTCACGAGCACGCCGAGGGGCCGTACTGCTGGATCCTGGAGGACATCTTCCGATTCTCGGAGCCCATCCCATTCCGCGGCCAGCAAGGGCTGTTCGACGTGCCGGCGGCACTGGTGGCGATCGGACTGAGGGAGGCGATGAAAGCGCGATGTGCGAATCACGCCTGACGCTCCCCGCCCCACGTCCGTCTTAGTCCATGTGCGCGATCGCGCCCGGCCGATAGCGGCCCTGGACCAGCAGCGTGCAGCCCCAGCGGCGGATCCGCCGGCCCCGGTCAACGTCATGCCAGCGCTCGATGAGTTCCCGCTCGGCCAGCCAGGTGCGGTGAAAGGCCGAGGGGTCCTCGAAGTAGAATCGGCCCGGGGTCTGGTAACCGATGCAGCCCACCCAATGCCCGTCGCCCCACAACTCTCGGTAGGGTCGGCTGCTGGTGCGATATGCCTGCAGAGTCAGCAGCGTCGCATGCCCGGCGTCGACCGCCCGCCGCAGATCGTCGCACGTCATGCGGCCCGCGCGGAAGGGCAGGCCGTAATAGCGCAGCACGCTGAGTACTCCGGCGATGCTCGTGCCGGCCTTGCCGGTCCGCGCCTGGGCCAGCACGCGGTCCTCGCGCTCCTCAATGCCGCAGAACAAGAGCGCCGACATGAGCATGTCGG
This sequence comes from Thermoguttaceae bacterium, assembly GCA_049509675.1. Lineage (GTDB taxonomy): Bacteria > Planctomycetota > Planctomycetia > Pirellulales > Thermoguttaceae > JBEKZQ01. The sequence continues at coordinate 1,466 of JBEKZQ010000644.1, forward strand.
CCCCGCAGTCGAAAGAGTAGGTCTGCCGATTCAGCGGGTAGGTCAGAAGGGGCATGGGGGGAGGAAGGGATTAGGGATTAGGGATTAGAGGACCGGGGAGCCACTTTGTGCAGAGCCAGCGCTTCGGCGCGGCGGCGTCGAAGATAAGCCCGGCGAACCAGGCCGAACGGTCGGCGCATTGACAGGCCGCGCAGCCGTCGCCGTAGAACGATTCGCAGGGCCGGCAGACCGCAAGCCGCCGCTCAATCTCGGCGGCCGTGACACCGGGCGTTGTCGCGGCGATCCGCTCGGCCAACCGTGCGGCCCGCAGCTCCGGCCCCGCCGGGCTTTGGCACGTCGCCCGGGGCGGATCTGCCGTGGCAGCCGGCACGCGCCGGCCGCAGTCGGGACATTGCCAGGTGTTGCCGACGAGTATTAGCGGACAATCCATGAGCGTGGGGCGGGGACCGTGGGGCGTGGGGCGTTAGGATCGATCGAAGCAGGCTCCGCAGGGAAGTTCGGCGGCGACGGCGGAAATTGCCGCCGTGGCCGCGGAGCCGTCGCAGAGATGGTAATAGCTGCCGCCGCAGTTGATCTCAAAAAGGTCCTGAAAACTCGTCCAAGCCCCGCTGCCGATCGACATCCCGGCCATCTTGTACGGCAGAACAATGTTTTTGGACCAACGGAACACCGCGCCGGAACCGGCCGGCGGGCAGCGGGGATCGCCGGGCGTATTGGCGAAAGCCCATACGTTGAACGTGGTGCCGTTGATGAATGCCACGAGCCACGTGAGCCCGCAACACGCCTCGGGAAGCGGCGGAGAAAACTGATATCCCCACGCCCCATAGTAGCCGCCGGGGGCCGTCAGGAAGTCGAGGATGTACGTGGTATTGAGCCCGGCACAGCCCGCGCCGCCGGCGCAGGCGACTTGCGAAGGCAGGCAGGGCGGGGCGGCGGCGTTGCCGGGGGCGATGCCAGCCAGGGTCAGACTGAGTTGCTTCGGCGGGCAGTCCGCCACCATGCCGCGAAGATCGTAGCTCAGGCCGTAGATCCAGGGACACTCACAACCTGCGGGGTAGCCTGGCATTGAGGCGTGGGGCGTGGGGCGTGGACCGTGGGACGGAA
>JBEKZQ010000645.1:0-2556 GCA_049509675.1 Thermoguttaceae bacterium
GCGGGTGGCCACCGGCAGGCGGCCTTCGGCGCCGGCGAAGTATTGCGACAGGAGAATCGCCCCGCTTTGCATGGCCGCTTCGCACAGCAGCACGCCCGGCACCAGCGGATAGCCCGGATAGTGGCCGGCAAAAAAGTCCTCCGCTCCGGAGAAGGTCTTGATGCACGTGATGTGCGTGGCGTCGCGATCGAGGATCTCATCGACCAGCAGGAACGGCGCGCGGTGCGGAATGGCGGCGTAGATTTCGTCTCGGCTCATGGTGCGTCGGTTCGCGGGCGTGCGAAGGGGACAGTCCCATTTTCGTGGAACGAAAATTGGGACAGTCCCCGCTTATTGCATTTTTCGTCGGTTTACGAGGTCAAGAAGGCGTCCGCGTCGTTGGCCACGATCACGCCGTAGTTGACCGCCCCCAGCCAGCCGGACATGATGATTCCCACGCTGCCGGTATGGTACAGCCCGGCGATCTCCTGCGGCATGCGGCGGCTGACGGCCAGGCCCTCGAACTTGGTGCCGAAGCTGGCGCCGGCCAGGTGCCGCGTGTAGCGTTCGAACGTCAACGGCGTGGCGCATTCCACCCAGTCCAGATCGCGGCGGATGTCCGGCACGTACTTGGCCACGGCATGCAACGTGCTTTGCATCAACTGGCCCTTGCCGGCTTCGTACTCGGGCTGGGGCAGCGCGGACCAGTCCTCATAATTGGCGTTGGTGCTGGCCACGATCAGCGCGCGGTTGCTGCCCGGGCGGGTGCGCGGGTAATAGAACGAATAAGTGCGGCTGGAGATCTGGCGGCTCAGGAGCAGATCGGTCCGGAACGCCGGGGCAGTCGAGCTGAACAGCAGATCGCCGCAGGCCTGCTCGTCGAGCATGACGCCGGGCCGCAAGGCCATGTAGACCTGCGTGCTGGAGTTGTTCAGGCGGACGGCGCGGGCGGCCTCGAGGAAATCGGGGCTCCAATACTCCTTGCCGACAAGCTGCAGGATCGTGCCCTTGAGATTCGCATTGGAGACCACGGCCCGGGCGGCGATGAAGCGGCCGTCGGCCGTCACGCCCTGCACGCCGCTGCCGGTAACGTGGATCTGTTGGGCGTCGCAGCCCACGCGGATGTCGACGCCGCTATGGACCAACTCCGCGCGCATCAGTCCGATAAGGTGCTCGGTGCCGCCGTGGAACGTGTAGACACCTTTGGACATGAAGTTGGAGAAGACGATGCCGTAGGTCAAGGCGGGGTCTTCCAGCGTCGAGCCGTTGGCGTACGTGATCGGTTCCATCAACAGGCGCACGATGTCGTCCCGGCCCGGGAAGAATCGCGCGAACAGGTCGCGGGTGGTGATCGTCTGGTCGTCGAAGGAGTTCATGTTCCGGGCCGCATCGAAGAACTGTTCCACGGTCTGGGGCGACACGCGGAACCGCTCGACCAGCAGCCGGGTGAAATCCGGGCGATCGAAGGTGGTGGAGAGGGTGAACATCGGGTTGTCGAAGCGGATGTTCTTCAACTGCACGATGCGCGCGGCGATTTCCGCGTTCCAATAGCGGCGGCAGCTCTTGATCATGCCCACCGGAAAGCCGTGCAACGACACGTCGAACACGCAATCGCCCAGGCGGCGGAACCAGGTGGCCAGGCCGCCCAGGCGGAGGTGTTGTTCCAGCAGCAAGACGGCGTGGCCGCGGCGGGCCAGGGTGTTGGCCGCCGTGAGGCCGGCCAGGCCGGCGCCGATGACGATCACGTCGTAGCGATCGCGGAGTTCCGGGGGCATGTGTGGTGGTACGTCGACCTACAGGTTCAGCAGATAGCGGTTGGCGATGTTAATGCCGCTGAGGATGGTGCCGATGATGCCCACCAGGCCCTGGTCGTTGCCGCACACGTAGACATTCGGCAGGTGGGTGGTGCCATCGTAGCGTTTTTCCTCGCCCCCGTAGATCGCCCCCTTCTCATGGCCGGTGAAGCGGCGGATAGTGACCGGCGTGAACATATCGGTATCGACGACGGCGGCGCGGAAATCGGGCACGAAACGCACGGCCGAGGCCACGAGCCGATTGTACCAGCGGCGCTTCTGCTCCTTGTAGTCGGCCTCGTCCAGCCCGGTCCAGCGGTCGTAGTTGGCCAGGGCCGTGATCCGCATGAGACCATCGACCATCGGCTCGCCGTAGTCGAAGTTGTTGGGGGAGCAGATCACGCCGCTGCGGAGATCGGCCGGTTCGTCCGGTTTCTGGTAGTGGAATTTTTGCGAGTCGTTGTAAAAGACGATGGTCCGCGTATGGCCCAGCGCCCGGGGCTGCACGTTCAAGGCGGAGATCGACTCGACGATCGACAGTCCGCCCGCCGGCCGCCGGGCCACCGCGCCGCCGCACAGCCGCATGGTCTCCGGCCAGCCGGCCGAGGACAGTACGCTGCGGGCTTCCAACTCCGTGTCGTCGGCCAGCACCACGCGTTCCGCCCGGCCGTTGCTGACCACGATCCGTTTCACGGCCGAGCGCAGGCGCAGCTCGCCGCCCAGGTCGCCGAAGCGGCGGACCAGCCGGCGCAGGATCAGGCGAATGCCGTCCAACGGCCGGGCC
>JBEKZQ010000646.1:0-2549 GCA_049509675.1 Thermoguttaceae bacterium
GCGCCGGCAAAGTCGGTCGAGCGGTCCGTCTTCCAGACCGTGCCGCCGGTGTTCTTGTCGAGCGCCACAACGTACTGCACGTCGAAGCCGTCATAGTGCAGGAACAGCAGGTTGCCGAAGAGCGCCGGCGAGGAGCCCGGCCCGCGGAAGTGGTTGCAGTGCAGGTCGCGCCGCGTCCAGACCTTTTCGCCCGAGGCACAGTCCAGACAAGCCGTGCCGTAGGTGCCGAAATGGACGTAAACGCGGCCGGCCTCGATGACCGGCGTGGGCGAGGCGTAGCTGTTCAGGCCGGCGATCGGCTCCGGCTTGTGGTCGTCAAACAGCAGGAGGTCGTGCAGAATTTTGCCGCTATCGCGCGCCACGCAGACGGCATACAGTCGCTTGCCATCCGCCGTGGCGGTGGTCAGCCAAATCTGCTTGTCCCAGATGACTGGCGACGACCAGCCGCGGTCGTGGATGGGGGTCTTCCACCTGACGTTCTCGGCCTCGCTCCAGCGGAGCGGCAGGCCGACGGCGTCGGAACTGCCGTCGCCGCCGGGCCCGCGAAACTGCGGCCAGTTATCGCCGGCGCCGGCAACCCCGCCAAGACACGCTGCGAAGATCATCAACCACGCGTGCTGCACGACGATCCTGCGGGATGGGGGTCAGGGGCGGTGGCGATCGGCAGGGGAGCGGAAAAAAGGGATGCCCGCTCATGGCTACCGCACACGCTGCGCAATCCGCCGGATAATAATCGAATGTATTTCTAGTCTGCCGGAAAGTCAATCGCCCAGAGCGACAAATCTGAGGGATAAATCGCAATGAGACAAGGTTCTGCGGCGGAGCGACTTTGTCGGTAGTTGAGACCTTTCCAAAGCGCCTTCGGGGTCGGCCCATGGGCCGAAGTAGTGAAGTTTGCCGCGGATCTTCTTGCCCCAGCGTCCTATCGCATGGGGGAAAAGGGGGAAGTCAGCGCGGGGCTTGGCTGGCTTCCGATCTGTTTTTTCGCTAACCTTACTGACGGCCACATTACCAATTTCCCAGTGTTGTCTGGGGTGGAGTTCAACCCGTAGGTGGCATACTGGTGTCAACACAGGTGTCACGACCATCTTAGCGAGGACTGGAACGAGTCAATAAGTATTGCACAATAAGCAGTTTAGGGCCCGTAGCTCAGCGGTTAGAGCAGGGGACTCATAATCCCTTGGTCGGAGGTTCGAATCCTCCCGGGCCTATTAGACTTACGACGATTCAAGAGTCGCAACACTCCACAAACACTCCACATTCCATTTCCGAAGGGTGCTTTTTCGGCGATCCATTGATCCAACGAAAACGGCGGCCAGGTGACCGCCGTTCCGCCCCGCGGGAATGATCCGGGCTCAAGTCGTCTTCAGGAAGTCGGGCACGTGGAGTTGCTCGACGGCGCCGTCCAACTGCCGGGCCATGTTGATGTACTTCTTGGTCGTCAGGTAGCTCTTGTGCCGCATCAGCGATTGCAGGGCGTCGCCGGTGAGCCGCTGGGCGTTCATGCTGGCGAAGGCGCGCCGGAAGTCGTGGAACCCATACAGGTGGCACGAATCGGTGTGCTCGTGCTTTTCGTGGCAGGGCAGATTGATGATCCGCTCGCCGGCTTCGTTCTTGGCGGCCTGCTGGATCCGGGCGAACTCCACCCACAGGGTTCGCTCGTGATGCGGCCAGGGGAACACAACCGGCCCGAAGTCGACCAGTTTCCGCAAGTGCTCGACGACGATCGGATGGAGGGGGACCCGCTCGTCGCGCTTCCCCTTGTTGTCCTCGTGCCAGGTGATCGCCTCGGCCTTGTCGAGCGATACATCTTCCCAGCGCAGGGCCAAGGGCTCGCTGATCCGCCAACCCGTCATGTACATAAAGACCAGCAGGGCGCGCCACCAGTCGGCGGGCGTGTAGACCTCCGACCCGGGCCGCTCCGCGGCATCGCAAGCGGCGTACATGGCGGCGAAGTGCTCCGGGGTGACGTACTGAATCAACTTCTCCGGTTCCTTCACCATGCGGACCTTGGGAATCGTCGGCAGATAGCCCCATTCGTGAGCAACACGCAACACGGCGCGAAGGTGGCGCAGTTCCTTGTTGACCGTCGCCGGTGATACCGTGCTCTCGGCCTTCTGGCCCTTCTCCAACCGCCGCTTGGAAACATACTCGTCGATGGTCTGCGTTTTGATCCGCTGCACGCGCCCGGGCTTGATGATCCGCTCGAAGTGCTTCAGGGCGTCGAGCGTGCAGCGCTTGCTTTGCGGTTCCATGCCGTCGCCGATCTTTGCTTCCCATTCCTCCCGGAACTTGGCCCAGCGCTTCCGGCTATCGCTCTTGTACGTGCCGGCCTCCACCTGGTTTTGCAGCTTCTCGGCGAACTTCTCGGCCAACGACTGGCAGCCGACCTTCTTGCTGCGCTTCCGGCCGTCCTCGAACCAGCCTACCGACCAGGGGCACTTGTCGCCCAATTTCTGTTTCTGGCGAACATCCTGGAAAAGCCACGCCTTCATGGTCCTACCCTTTCTTCGGCCGTTTCGGACGGGTGAGCCTCATACCGAAGTAAT
>JBEKZQ010000647.1:0-2544 GCA_049509675.1 Thermoguttaceae bacterium
AGTTTTCAGTTTTCAGTTTTCAGTTTTCAGTTTTCAGTTTTCAGTTTTCAGTTTTCAGTTTTCGGATCTGGGGTCGCGCCAGAAGAGCTACGCACCGTTTGCTTTTTTTCTCCCGATCTGGGAGAATTTCCGTAGTTGATCCACAGGTCGGCCGGGGACTGGTCCATTTTTCGGCGAGACACTGTAGTCTTGCGAACCGACCATGGCCGAAAACATGGACCTGTCCCCTTCCCGGCCCGCATCCTTCACCCTGAATCGCTGACCATGATTTGCGTCTGCATCGGCCGTGGGCGGCATCGCCACGTCATCGCGGAACACCGGCACCTGGTCGAACAAGGGGCCCGGCTGGTGGAACTGCGATTGGATTACATTAGCGGTGAGATAAACATTCGACGATTGCTGACCGACCGTCCCTCGCCGGTCGTCATTACCTGTCGGCGGCAGGCCGATGGCGGCAAGTTCACCGGCAGCGAAGATCAGCGGCTCATGTATCTGCGCACGGCGATCGCCGAGGGGGCCGAGTATGTCGATCTTGAGGAGGACGTGGCTGGCTCGATCCCGCGCTTCGGTCCCACGAAGCGGATCGTCAGCATGCACGACTTCCGCAGGACGCCGGAGAACCTGGAGGAAGTTCATCGCCATCTGGCCTCGCTGAACGCCGACGTGGTCAAGCTGGCCACCATGGCCAACCATCCGCACGACAACCTGCGGATGATGGAGGTGGTGCGGCGCAGCGCGGTGCCCACCGTGGGCGTGTGCATGGGCGACATCGGCATTCCCACCCGGGTGCTGACGGGCCGATTCGGCGCCCCGTTCAGCTTCGCCACGTTCCATCACGAACGATCGCTGGCCCCCGGTCAACTCAGTTTCCAACAGATGACCGAGATCTACCACTACGACCAGATCAATCCCCAGACCGAGGTCTACGGCGTGGTGGCCGACCCGATCCAACACAGCCTCAGCCCGCTGATCCACAATACGGCGTTCACGCACCTGAAGCTCAACAAAGTCTACGTGCCTTTCCGCGTGCCGCGCGAGGACCTGTCGCAGTTCCTCGACGATGCCCTGGCGTGGGGGATCAAGGGCCTGAGCGTGACCATTCCGCACAAGGAGGAAGTGGTCAAGAAGCTCACGGAGGCCGACGGCTCAGTCCACGGCACGGGCGCTTGCAACACCATCCTTTTCGACGGCCCGGCCCGGCGCGGATACAACACCGATTACCGGGCCGCCATGACCAGCCTGGAAGAGGCCATGGGGATCGCCGAGAACGCCGACCAGCCGTTGGCAGGCAAGCTGGCGCTGGTGCTGGGCGCCGGCGGCGTGGGCATGGCCATCACCTACGGCCTGATCCGCCGCGGCGCGCAGGTGGTTGTGTCGGACGACCTGGCCAAGCGGGCCGTGGCCCTGGCCAAGCGTTTCGATTGCCGCTCGGTCGATTGGGCCCAGCGGCACACGGTCTCCGCCGACATCCTCGTCAACTGCACCCCCGTCGGCATGCACCCCAACGTGGACGAGTCGCCCTTCGACAGGCACCACCTCAAACCCTCGATGGTGGTCTTCGACGTGGTCTACAACCCGGAGAACACGCTCCTGGTCAAGGAGGCCCGCAGCCGCAATTGCACGGTGGTTACCGGCGTGGACATGTTTGTCCGCCAGGCGTGCCTGCAATTCGAGTTGTTCACCGGTCAGGAGGGTCCTGCCGAGGTGATGCGCGACGTGATCCGCCGGGCCATCGCCGCAGCGAAGTACTGACCCGGATTATTCACAAGTCGACGTGGCACAGGCTTCCAGCCTGTGTCTCGGCAACATAGACAAGATGCCTGAGCTACCGATAGCGCTCGTGAATAATCCGGGCTGACGGGAGTTCTGCAGACCGCTTCCTTTGTGTGCCGCCCCTCATTCGATGCCCAACTGCCGCTGGATCTGTTCCAGCGATACGCCTTTCGTTTCGGGCATGACCAACAGGACCCAAAGCAGTTGCAGGACCATCATCGCCGCGTAGAAGGCGAAGGCATGTCCGCCGGAGACGGCCGCGAACATGGGAAAACTCCAGGAGATGGCCGCGGCCATGAACCAGTGGGTGAAGCTGCCCAGGGCCTGGCCCCGGGCGCGGACGCGATTGGGAAAGATCTCGCTGATGAAGACCCAGATGACGGCCCCCTGGCCGAAGGCGTGCGAGGCGATGAAGACCAACAGGCCCACCAGCACGACGGTGCCGCCGGTGGCGGCCGCCGCGGCGGCGTCGGCGGGGATTTCTGTGTGGGCCTCCAGGGCTTCGGCGATCGCGGCGAAGGGAGCTTTGTAGGCATAAAAGGCCCAGGCCGTGGCGCCCAGGCTGAGGATGTAGCCGATCGAGCCGGCCAACATCAGCCGGCGGCGGCCGAACTGGTCGATGACCAACAGTGCCGCCATGGTGAACAACAGATTGGTGCCGCCCACCGCCACGGCCTGCAACAGGGCGGCGTCCTTGCTGGCGCCCGCCATCTTGAAAATCGCCGGGGCATAATACATCAGGGCGTTGATTCCGGAAAGCTGGTTGAAGGC
>JBEKZQ010000648.1:0-3172 GCA_049509675.1 Thermoguttaceae bacterium
GCACGCTGGCCAAGGCGATCCATTGGTGCCTGGAGGCCGATCCGGCCAAGCGCTGCCCGTCGATGGACAAGTTCTTGCAGGCCATCAAGGACGTGCGACACGAGGATCAGCAGCCCGCCTGAGGCAAAGTGGTCAGAAGTTGTGAATCGTGGCAGATCGCATGCGCTCGCCTTTGCCGGCAGGCTGTGTTAGGCTGGTGCTTTCACGCGCAATCGTCCCCGGGAGGAACCTGTCATGTCGCCGGCAGAGAACAAGAAGAATTGCCACTCGTCGCAATGTGGTTGTAACGCAGGGCTGAACCGACGCCAGTTTGCCGGCATCCTGGGGGCAGGGGCCGCGGCCGCGCTGGGCGGCGCCTCGACGATCATGGCCGGGCCGTTCGAGAAAGCCGATTTCGAGCGCCCGGCGCCCGCCGACAAGAAACTCAGTCCGCAGTGGATCCGCTCGCTCTATGCCCGCGGCAAACGCACCCTGTATCGGGGCGCCGAATTGGAGAAGATCGGCATGCCGATCGGCGGCATCTGCGCGGGACAACTCTACCTGGGCGGCGACGGCCGGCTGTGGCGCTGGGACCTCTTCAATCGCCACCTCGGCACCGGCGACGGCAATTATGCCCATCCGCCCAAACCCGACTTTCCTCTCCAGCAGGGCTTTGCCATCCGTACCGCGCAGGCGGGCAAGACAAGCGTCCGCGGCCTGGACCGGTCCGGTTTTTCGGAGATCACCTTCTGCGGCGAGTATCCGCTGGGAATGGTCGACTATCGCGATCCGCAATCGCCGGTGGCCGTGTCGCTGACGGCCTATTCGCCGTTTGTCCCCCTCAACGCCGACGACTCGCATCTGCCCGCGACGATCATGAGTTTTACCGTGAAGAACACCTCGGCGGAAAAAGTGGACTGCCGGCTGGCCGGCTGGCTGGAGAACGCGGTATGCATCGATTCGGGCAAAGCGGGCCAGGGCGTCCGCAGCAACCGCATCCACCGCGAGGACGGTTGCACGCTGTTGCACTGCACGGCCGAGCCGGCCCAGGCCGGCGGCCAACCGCCGCGGCCGCCGATCGTCTTTGCCGATCGCGAGGACTTCGGTTCCATGGGCCTGGCTTTGTTAGGCCCCGCCGAGGGCCACCTGGCCAGCGCGGCGCTGCCGGCCGGCCTGACCCTGCCACAGAGTTTGTTTACCGAGGATGGCCTGGCGGCCGACCCGGCGGCCAGCAGGCCGCTGCCCGAGCGACTTGTGGGCGCACTGGGCAAGAACCTATCACTGGAACCGGGCCAGCAACGAACCGTTACCTTCGTCGTGGCTTGGTATTTTCCCAATCTCAAGCACCTTGGGTTGCCGGCCATCGAAGGACGGCGCTACGGCAAGCGGTTCTCCTCTGCGCAGACCGTGGTGCGACACGTGGCCGAGAACTTCGCCACACTGGACGCCCAGACCCGCTTGTGGCACGACAACTGGTACGATTCGACCCTGCCCTATTGGTTCCTGGATCGCACTTTCTTGAACACCTCGATCCTAGCCACGTCGACGGCCTACTGGTTCGGCAACGGCCGCTTCTACGGCTGGGAAGGGGTGGGCTGCTGCCCGGGCACCTGCCAGCACGTGTGGCACTATGCCCAGGCTATGGGCCGGCTGTTTCCCAGCCTGGAACGGAGCGTTCGCGAGATGGTCGATTTCGGCCTGGCTTTCGATGCGGCCAGCGGGGCCAGCGGCTTCCGTGCCGAATTCGACCGCAACGTGGCCATCGACGGCCTGTCGGGCACGATCCTCCGCGTGTACCGCGAGCACCAGATGTCGGCCAACCAAGCGTTCCTAGAGCGGCTCTGGCCGAAGGTCAAGAAGTCGCTGGAGTACCTGATCCGGCAGGACCGCAACCAGGACGGCATCATGGACGGCGCACAAATGAATACCCTGGACGCCCCCTGGTTCGGCAAAATTGCCTGGCTCAGCTCGCTGTACGTGGCTGCCCTGCGGGCCGGCGAGCAGATGGCCCTGGAGATGGGCGACGCCGCGTTCGCCCGGCAGGCCCGCGCGATCGCCGATGCCGGCGGCCGAAATATCGATGCCCAACTCTTCAACGGCGAGTACTACCTGCAGATTCCCGACGAGGCCCATCGCAAGTCGGTCGGCTCGATGGACGGCTGCGAGATCGACCAGGTTTTCGGGCAAAGCTGGGCCTTCCAAGTGGGCCTGGATCGTGTCCTTCCCCGGGAGCATACCCGCACCGCGCTCGGCTCGCTGTGGCAGTACAACTTCACGCCCGACGTCGGGCCGTTCCGCCAGGCCCACAAGCCGGGCCGCTGGTACGCCATGGCGGGCGAGGGCGGATTGCTCATGTGCAGTTGGCCCAAAGGCGAGACCCACCGCGTCCACGAGGCCTACGACTATTACTTCAACGAGTGCATGACCGGCTTCGAGTACCAAGTGGCGGGACACATGATCTGGGAAGGGCTGGTCGAGGAAGGGCTGGCCGTGACCCGGGCGATCCACGACCGTTACCATGCCTCCCGCCGCAATCCGTGGAATGAAGTGGAGTGCGGCCAGCTACGGCGTCTTTCTGGCGGCCTGCGGCTTCGAGTACCACGGGCCGAAGGGCCATTTGGGGTTCGCGCCGCGCTTGACGCCCGAGGATTTCCGCGCCGCCTTCACCGCCGCGGAAGGCTGGGGCACCTTCCACCAGAAGCGCGAAGGGCAGGTGCAGCGGGAAACGATCGTGCTCAACTGGGGCAAGCTGCGATTGCGGTCCCTGTCGTTCGCGGTGGCCGAGGGCGCCAAGCCCGCCGCCGTGACGGTCACGCACGGCGGCAAACCGCTGGACTGCCGCCATGAGCAGCGCGGAACCCGCGTCTCGGTCACGCTCGCCGCCAGCGTGGAACTGGCCGCCGGCCAGACGCTGGAAGTAAGGATGCAGGCAAAGGGTTGAACGGATTGGCTGCCACTGGCTTTGCCAGTGCCGGTCTGGGTGGCACGGGCTTGCCCGTGCTGGTTTGGGTGGCACGGGCTTGCCCGTGCTGGTTTGGGTGGCACGGGCTTGCCCGTGTTCTTGCGAACGGCTCTTGCGGCCGAGCCTCGCTGTTCCCGTCGTGATAATGGATTCCATGTTCGGCCAGGAAGGCGCGGACAGTTTCTGGCGGCTCAATGGCTGCAAGAACCGGCAGGGAAGGCACTGGCAAGC
>JBEKZQ010000649.1:0-2900 GCA_049509675.1 Thermoguttaceae bacterium
TTCCTGCCCTGCCCGATGCTTTGCGCCCCGATGCTTTGCGCGCTTGCCCTGCCCGATTGCTCTTGCCCCGTTGCCCGTATTCTGTTGCCCCGTTCCCTTTGCATTGTTGAAGAGCAATGCAAGCGCAACCCGCGCGGCGCATGACCGCGGCCGATTCTCACCCTTGCCAGTAGCCCACTTGCGCCGGCGCATTCCACGGTATGCAAGAGCGGGGAGGTGGCCATGCGACCGGAACCGGGCAAGTGGATTCGAGACGAATTGCTTGCGCAGCTCCGTGCGGCCGGGGTGCCGGTGGGTACTGAATCCAACCCCGACGATCTTACCAGAATTGACAACGCCGACATCCGTTTCCGCATCCGCGAGGTCGCACGCTGGGGCGGGATTGGCTATGAGGTTGATATTGGCTTGTACCTACATCACTTCAAGACCGACCGACACGGCAACTTGAATTTCGATGCGATCATGCCTGTGCTGCTCAGTCACGTCAAGGAAGAGAAGGCCAAGCAGGCGAGGCAGGAACAACTCTTCGATCTACGCGAGCGGCTCATAGGCTTGGTCGAGCCGCTAGGCGTCAAGATGCAGTCACATTACCACGGCCGGGTCGGAAGGGCTGCGCTCACCATCGACGAGGACCAGGTGGTCGTGGCTGTCCAAAGAAACACGTCCGGCAACTTCACGAGAAGTACCTTGAAATGACGGAGGGCGACAAGACCGCCGCCGCCAGCCTGGCCCTGGCTGACGTGATGTTCGAGGAACGGGAGTCGTCGATCCCCGATTCTCTCACCGTCGCCGAGGCTGCGAAGCGGCTGCGTCTCGCCCCCAACACGGTGTATGACTTGTGCGCCCAAGGCGAGATCATCCATCATCGCGTCGGCCGTGCCATCCGTCTGCGCCCGGCGGACATCGAGGAGTTTCGGCGACGTTCCACCGAGGAATCCCGACCCCAGCTTGGCCGATACGGGCCTTTTGACCTTTAGCTGGTTGACAGACCGGTGGCAGTTTTCGGGAGGTGTCGATGAACATCCAGGTCGCCAGTGAATATAACGAGTACCTGAAGTTGACCGGTGGCGACAGGGTTGCCGCCGCCAGTCTCGCGCTGGCCGCCGCGCTGCGGGAATTTCAGCCCACCGGGGCCACAGAGCCGGCCGACCGGGCGCTCACTGTTGCCGAGGCGGCCGACCTCCTGAACATTTCAACCAAAACCGTCTATGATCTGGTCAACCGGGGCGAACTATCCCACCATCGAGTCGGCGGCCGGACAATCCGTTTCCTGCGGGCCGACATCAGGGAATACCAGCGACAGAAAGCCGAGGCCGCCCGTCGTTGCAGTGCAGAGGCCAGGCCGGATCGACTCTAGCCCCGGCAAGTTCCATCTGTAGCCATCGCCGCCCCCGCCCGTGCCCGCGGTGGGCACGATTTCTCCGCTCTTCGCCGCGCAATTCCGCGCTGCGGCTTCCTTATCTCCCGCTTTGCAGCCAATCCGCAAACCGCTTCCCAGCAATGGCTTGGAGCAACAGGCAAAACACGCGCATCCGAATGAGGAAACGACGGCTTCCTTATTCTTCCTTATTCTTCCTTATTCCGGTTGTTTCGGGGGCGACGAGACGCCAGCGCGCGCCTGCGCCACGGCCTGAACCTTCCACCAACCCCACTTGTCGGAGCAGATTCAAGTCCTGCCGTACCGTGCGATCCGTGGGCGGGTCCTCCAGTTGGGCGTAAATCTCCTGAAAACGGCGTTCTTTCCCGTCACTGAGAATCAACAAAACCTGCCGCTGCCGGTCGGTCAGGTTATGGCTGATTCGCAAGGGCGGGTGATAGCCGCTCGGGCGAAACCGCACCACCACCGCACCGGCCTGTTCCTCGAATTCCGGCTCCGGTTGACCCGCAGCCACGCACCAGTCCACGATCTTCTCCGTGCCCCGGCCCCACTGTTCAATAAGCCCGCGACGGTAGAAGACGCCGGCAATGAGCGGATTGCGCGGGACCGAAACGTGCTTCCGCTTCAGGTCGGCTACGGTGATGCCCAGAGGCAGGAGGCCGGAACTGATGACTTCCAGCCGATCATCGTAGATCGCCACGTTGACCGCTCCGCCCGGAATCGTGTACTCCCGGTGGCAGAGGGCGTTCACCAGGGCTTCTCGCAGGGCCAGGGGCGGATAAAGCGGCGTATCTTGCCGCTCCAATTTCCCCGGCTCGATGCGGCCCGCCACAGGAATGTGCCGCATGATGAAATGCACGGCTTCGTCCAGGACTTGAAACGCATGGCCGTGCAATTGCCGTTGGTCGAGAAACTCGGTCTTGGTCGTCCCCTTAAAGCGGGCAAGGCGCAGGGCGCATTGCGGGTAGTCCGGCATCAATTTCCGTCCGAACAGCACCACGGCGGCGCGCAGCAGGCGTCCTTCCACGCGCAGGTGCAACCGATCCAGCACATCCATCGGGTCGGACGGCTGGCTCGCCAATCGTCCACTATGGAGTGCCGCCCGCACCATGCGGTCGATCTCTTCCGCGTCCAAGTCGGTCACTGAGTAGCCCTCAGCGACCTGATTCTCCCAGCGCTGGATGGTTTGGGGGCGTGCCAATAGCCTCTGCTGGTACTCGGCCTGGGACATCCGCGAAGTCGTCGGCCCGGTGCGTTTGTAGGCTCGGCCGTCGAAAACGAAGGGGCCGCCGGCAACCGTTGCAGCTTCCAGGACCAAGACCCGCAGGCTGCCCGCAACCGACGCCATCGTCTGCGCTATCGTGGCGGCCGGTTCGAGGTTCTTGATCTCTCGCGCGACCTCCTGTAACGTAGCGTCGGTGATGTCCTGGCCCACGATCTTGCCGCTCGCCGTCACACCGAACACGACCATGCCCCCAGCCCCGTTGAGCATGGCGCAAAGCGACTGCATCCCCGCCTTGAG
>JBEKZQ010000065.1:0-23082 GCA_049509675.1 Thermoguttaceae bacterium
GGCTACTACTCGCCCGCCACCTTCGAGGGCGGCCAGATGCCCCTGGTGCGGCGCGTCCCCAAGCGCGGTTTCCACAACCGGTGGGCCCTCTTGGTGGCCGTGGTCAACCTGGGCGACTTGGAGCGACGCTTCCAAGCCGGCGAGGAGGTCAACGCCGCGACCCTCAAGGAGAAGAACCTGGTCAAGGGCCGGCACGACGTGCTCAAGGTATTGGGCAGCGGCGAATTGACCAAGATGCTCACGATTTCCGCACACCGTTTCAGCCGTTCCGCTTTGGAGAAGATCGAGAAGGCGGGAGGACAGGCGGTCGTCCTGCCCCCCAAGGCGCCCGTGGTGAAGCACAAGAAAAAAGCGGAACCGCAGAAGCAGACAGGTTGACCAGCGCACTCTAACTGCACAGGCGTAACCAAGCCATGTGGGAAAAAGTCCGTGTCATCTTCACAATTCCCGAACTGCGTCAGAAGATACTGCTGACGCTCTTGCTGCTGGCCATCTATCGCATCGGCTTCTATATTCCCTTGCCGATGTTCGACCAGAAGGCCATGTCCAAGGCCTTCCAGACGGAGGGGCAGGGAGGCGTGTCCGACCTGTTGAAGCAGATGGCCGTCTTCAGCGCCACCCAACTCAGCCAGGTGACGATTTTCGGCCTGGGGATCATGCCCTACATCTCGGCCTCCATTATCTTCCAACTGCTGGCCAGCGTTTATCCGCCCCTGGAAAAGCTGCAAAAGGAGGGCGAGAGCGGCCGCAAGAAGATCAACGAGTATACCCGTTATGCCACCGTCGTGTTGTGCCTGGGGCAAAGCTGGGCCTACATGCACTCGGTCGGCATGCACTATGTCAACAGCAATTTCCTCCGCATTCCGGCCGAACCTGGCAGCGGATTGACGTTCGGATGGCAATTGGTGGGCGTGCTCACCATGACCGCCGGCACCGTGTTCCTGATGTGGCTGGGCGAGCAGATCGACGAGTACGGCATCGGCAACGGCATCAGCCTGCTGATCATGGCCGGCATTCTCGCCCGGTTGCCCGGCGCCGGTTACGAGTTGATCCGCCCCATGCTTCAGCACGGCATCGAGATCGGGGCCGGCCGGGGGCAGATCGGCATCGAAAAGATATTGATGCTCATGGCCATGTTCGTGTTTGTCGTCACCGGCGTGGTGCTGATCAGCCAGGGGCAGCGCCGCATTCCCATGCAAAGCGCCAAGCACGTGCGCGGCCGGCGCGTCTTCGGCGGCGGCGGGCGGAATTACCTGCCGCTGCGCGTCAACCAGGCAGGCGTCATGCCCATCATCTTCGCCAGCAGCTTGCTGCTGTTCCCCTACATGCTGTTTTCCGGCCTGGCGAAGAACTATCCCAACACGGGCTGGTTGCACGGCCTGGAAAACTCGTTTCACCGCGGCGACTCATTCGTGTACAACGTCTGCTACGTGGCCCTGATCTACTTCTTCTGCTATTTCTGGACGGCCATCACCTTCAATCCCAAGGACATGTCCGACAACTTGAAGAACCAGGGCACCTTCATCCCCGGCTATCGGCCCGGGCGGCGCACCGCCGATTACCTGGAAAAAGTCATGGTGCGGATCACCTACGTGGGCGCCGGGTTTCTGGCCCTGGTCGCGATCATCCCCACGGTCATCTCCGATGCCATGGGGGTGAACATGACCGTGGCCAGCTTCTACGGCGGAACCAGCCTGCTGATCGCCGTCAGCGTGGCCTTCGATCTGGTGCAAAAGATCGACAGCCACCTCGTGATGCGGAACTATCGTGGTCTGTTGGAAAAGGGTTGAGCGGGGGCAAGCGGCATGCGTTTGGTGTTTATCGGCCCTCCGGGGGCGGGCAAAGGAACTCAGGCGGAGCGACTGGTGCAGACGTACCAGATGGTTCACCTTTCCACCGGCGACATGCTGCGCGCCGCGCGGGATGCGAACACGGAAATCGGTCGCAAGGCGGAACAGTACATGTCCGGCGGACAATTGGTGCCCGATGAGGTTATCATGGAGGTCATCGGCCAGCGGCTGCAGCACGCCGATTGCCGCCGCGGATACCTCTTGGACGGTTTCCCCCGCACGGTGCCGCAGGCCGAGGCCTTGGACGCCATCCTGGCCGCTCAGAACACGCCCTTGGACGCGGTCCTGGAGCTGCAAGTGCCGGAGGAGGAGTTGTTCTCCCGCCTGGCCGGTCGCGGCCGGGCCGACGACACGCCCGAGGTCATTCGCCAACGCCTCGCGGCCTACCGCCGACAGACCGAGCCCTTGTTGCACTATTACGGCGCGCGAGGATCGTTGCGAAGCATCAACGGCATGGGGACCATGGACGAAGTTTTTGCCCGGGCCCGGACGGTGTTGGATCGGCTTTAATGAGGTCTGCATTTCCAATGACCGTGGGCGCGGCCACGGAGCCAGCATGTCCAGCCGCGCGTGGCTGGACCTGCGGAAAGCGACGATCATTGCCTGCATCGGTATCAATAATGGAAATCCTACGGTCGCCGCGAGAGATTGCGGAAATGCGCAAGGCGGGGTTGCTCGTCTGGCGGGCGCATGAGATTGCGCGATCGCTGATCGTGCCCGGCACGACCACTGCGGAGATCGACGCCGCCGTGGAACGGTTCTTCGTGGCAGAGCACGCCGAGCCGCTGTTCAAGAACTATCCGAATTCCGAACGGGGGGCGCCGCCCTTCCCGTCGGTGACCTGCATATCGATCGACAAAGAAGTGGTGCATGGCATCCCCGGCAGCCGCAGACTGGTCGAAGGGGACATCGTCAGCGTGGACACGGGCTGCAAACTGAACGGCTGGTGCGGCGACGCCGCCGCAACCTACCCGGTCGGGCGGATCGATCCCGAGAATCGCCGCCTGTTGGAGGTGACGCGGAGCGTGTTGCAACTGGCGATCGATTTGTGCGGCAAGCGGAAATGGTGGAGTGAAGTGGCCCGCGAAATGGAGACCTTCGTCAAGAAGAACGGCTTTTCGGTGGTCGAGGCCTTTGTCGGCCATGGCATCGGGCGAGAAATGCACGAGGATCCGCAGGTGCCGAACTTCGCGGGAAAACGCTTCCGCCGAGGCAGCGATTTCCGCTTGCTCCCCGGCCGGGTGATCGCCATCGAGCCCATGGTCAACGCCGGGACCAAAGAGGTCCACGTGGCCGCCGACCGCTGGACACAGGTCACCGCCGATGGCCGGCCCAGTGCGCATTTTGAACATACCGTGGCCATTACCGACGCCGGGGTCAAAGTACTGACGGCCGGGCCGAACGGGGAAGGTTGGTAGTGGTCTGTCCAACTTGAGTTTACGGGTGCCACGGTTGGCTTGTCCAACCGCGTTTTCAGCACTGCTGGGCAAGCCGGGCACCGACCGGAGGTTGGTCGTGGCACCCAACCGGTAATGTCGAAATGGACAGACCAGTAGGACCGTCCTGGCCGCCGGAAGAGGTTTTGGTTCGAGTGAGGAGGTAGTGATATCCCAAAGCGTGGGGGTGCTCATCGCACAAACCGCGCCAAGGGGGAAAATTTTTGCCCACAGGGGCCTGTACGGCTTCGCCGCGGGTCCTTATACTGGAGTACTTTGCCTTATATTTCGCGCGGTTTGAAATATCCCGACCGTAGCAATAGGCAGCGGATCGTATCATTACAAACCGCTCACACTATAAAGGCCTCGAAAGTGGTCCGCTGTAGCTTCTGTGCGGCAAACGGTGACCGCCGTTCGGGGGGGAAGAAGCGTAGTTTGCCATGAAAGTCCGTGGCGTGGGTGCCAGGCTTTGCCAGTGTTTGGGGAAAGAAAGCGTAGTTTGCCATGAAAGTCCGTGCCAGCATCAAGCGCATCTGTGAGAACTGTAAAATCGTCCGCCGCCGGGGCGTGATCTTCGTCGTCTGTAGCAATCCGCGCCACAAGCAGCGGCAGGGTTGAGCAGGTGAACATGAGCCGTTCCGGGGGAGATGGGCCTTTGTAGGGATGTCGGTTAGAGCTGAGGCGATTTCCGTTTCCTGATGCTTTTTTGGGGAGTTTCCGAGTATGCCGCGTCTGCTGGGTGTTGATATCCCGAACGATCGCCCGACCGTTATCGCCTTGACTTATTTGTATGGCGTCGGTCCCAGGATCGCCCGCGATTTGTGCCACAAGGCGGGAGTCAATCCGCAGGCTCGGGCCCGCGAGCTCCGCGAAGACGAATTAGCCAGGCTGGCGGCCTTGTTGGACAAGGACTACGTGGTGGAGGGCCAACTGCGGCGGCAGCGGAATCAGAACATCATGCGGCTGCGCGACATCGGTTGCTACCGCGGGCTGCGACACCGTCGCGGCCTGCCGGTCCGCGGCCAGCGCACCCGTACCAATGCCCGCACCCGAAAAGGACCCAAGAAGACAGTGGCCGGAAAGAAGGGGGTCAAGGACCTACGGTAGTGGGGATATGTTAGAGGTGGGAACGGCTCGTACTTGAACCTGGGGAGTTTTATCAGCAGTGGCGAAGACCAAACGGCGCAAGACGCGTCGCAATGTGGCTGTAGGCACGGTCCACATCAAGGCGACGTTCAACAATACGACGATCACTATTTCCGACACCAAGGGCGACGTGCTGTGCTGGGCCAGCGCCGGCACCAGCGGCTTCAAGGGGAGCCGCAAGAGCACGCCCTTTGCCGGGCAGATGTCGGCCCAGCAGGTGGCCGAGAAGGCGATCAAATTCGGCATGAAGGAAGTGGACGTGAAGGTCAAGGGGCCAGGCAGCGGCCGGGAAAGCGCCATCACCGCCTTGCAGGCCGCCGGGTTGAAGATCAAGTCGATCGAGGACGTCACGCCCTTGCCCCATAACGGCTGCCGGCCGAAGAAGCGCCGCCGCGTATGACCTTTCTTGCGGTTGGGCAGAAACGCCGCGCACATTATCACGGGATCAATCGATGCAGTCCGGCGACGGTGGGTCGCCGGGCTGATCGTCATGGGAGTATATCGAGTATGGCTCGTCAGACTGGACCTGTATGCCGTTTGTGCCGCCGCGAGGGGATGAAGTTGTTCCTCAAGGGCACGCGTTGCGACACGCCGAAATGCGCCGTCGAACGACGCGAGGCGCCCCCGGGAATGACCACCGGCCGGCGGAGCAAGTTGACCGACTATGGCCTCCACCTCCGCGAAAAGCAGAAGGTCAAGCGTTTCTTCGGCGTGCTGGAGCGGCAGTTCCGCAAGTACTTCCAGCAGGCCGAACGCACCAGGGGGCACACGGGCGAGGCGCTGATGAGCCTGTTGGAGCGGCGGCTGGACAACATCGTCTACCGGCTCGGTTTCGGCCAGTCGCGGGCCCAAGCCCGCTTGCTGGTCTCGCACGGCCACGTGACCGTGAACGGCCGGGCGGTGAACGTGCCGAGCTATTTGACCCGCGCCGGCGACGTGATCCGCATCAAGAACCGCCCGAAGAGTCAGCAATTGGCGCAGGCCAATCGCGAGCAGGCCAATCGCGCGATTCCCGACTTTTTGAGCCTGGTCGAAGGTCCCCGTCCAGACCCAGTTGATCGTGGAGTTATGCTCCAAGTAGCGTGTGTGCCGGCCGAGAGACCGCTGCTTCCGGCGGCGCGGCAACTTGAACCGAGATCTATCCGATTGGAGGCTTTCCACATGCGTATTCGATGGCGCGGACTCGAATTGCCCAGCCAGGTCGCTCCCGAGCGTTCCACCCTGTCCGCTACCTACGCCAAGTTCGTGGCCGAGCCGTTCGAGCGCGGCTTCGGCGTGACGATCGGCAACAGCCTGCGGCGCATCCTGCTTTCCAGCCTGGAAGGCAGCGCGGTGACGCAGGTCAAACTGTACGGCGCGCAACACGAATTCACCACGCTCCCCGGCGTGATGGAAGACGTGACCGACATCGTGCTGAACATCAAGGCGCTGGTGGTCAAGAACCACAGCGAGCAGACGCGCGTGGTCCGCATCGAGAAGAACACCGCCGGCCCGATCACCGGCGCCGACGTGAAGACCGACGAGCAGGTCGAGGTGATCAACAAGGACCACCTGATCGCCACGCTTACCGACAACGTGCCCTTCCTCTTGGAAATGGTGG
Source organism: Thermoguttaceae bacterium (assembly GCA_049509675.1). Lineage (GTDB taxonomy): Bacteria > Planctomycetota > Planctomycetia > Pirellulales > Thermoguttaceae > JBEKZQ01. Next base: position 6,033 of record JBEKZQ010000065.1, read on the forward strand.
TCGAGAACGGCCGCGGCTACGTGCCGGCCACCGAGCACACGCCGCAGGTGCAGGAGATCGGCATCATCCCCGTGGACGCCGCCTTCAGTCCCGTGGTTCGCGTCCGCTACGAGGTTGAGGAGACCCGCGTCGGTCACAAGACGAACTACGACAAACTGACGCTGGAGGTCTGGACGAACGGTTCGGCCACGGCCGAGATGGCCCTGGTGGAGTCGGCCAAGATCCTCCGCAAGCACCTCAATCCGTTCGTGCAGTACCAGGAGTTGGGGCCCTTGATTCATGCCGAGTCGCGGGCCCTGGGCAACCTGGGGCTGGATCCGGCCACCGAGGCCAAGCTCAACATGAGCCTGGCCGAGTTGGAGCTTTCGGTCCGCGCCACCAACTGCCTGGAGTCGGAGAACATCACCACGGTCCGCGACCTCGTCACGCGGACCGAGAGCCAGTTATTGGAAGTGCGGAACTTCGGCGAGACGACGTTGACGGAAGTCCGCGAGAAGCTCTCCGACATCGGGCTCCGCCTGGGAATGCGGTTGCCGCCCGCCCCGGCCAGTTCCGTGTGAGCATGCTCCGCGCTGCTGCCGGAAAAGAACCATCGCCTTTTGGAAAACAGTAACCTACGACCATGCGACACAGAAACCGGGGCCGCAAGCTCGGCCGCAGTCCGAACCATCAACGTGCCTTGTTGCGAAACCTGGCCAGCGCCTTGATTCTTACCGAGCGCGACGCGGAGGACGACGAAAACACCCCCAAGACCAAGGGGCGGATCGTCACCACCTTGCAAAAGGCTAAGGAGGTCCGCCCCTTGGTGGAACGGTGCGTCACGATCGCCTGCCGGGCGCTGGAACACCTGGCGGAAGCCGAGCAGTTCGAGGCCCCGGGCAAGCGGCACAGCGACCCCTGGCGGGCGTGGCGCCACAGCGAGCGCTGGCAGCAATGGAACCAGGCGATCGCCCCGGCAGTGGCCGCGCGCCGCCGCCTGCTGCGCTTGCTGGGCGACAAGAAAGCGGTGCAGGTCCTGTTCAGCGAGATCGCGCCCCGCTTCGTCGACCGTCCCGGCGGCTATACCCGCGTCTTGCGTTTGGCCAAGCCGCGCTTGGGCGACGCCGGCATCCGCGCCATCCTCGAATTCGTGGGCACCCACGACCGCAAACGCCGCAAAGCGCCCAAGCCCGCGTTCGAGACCGACGTCCAAAGCGAGTCGGCCGTGGCAGAATCGCCTGTTGCCGAAGCGCCGGCCAGCCAGGCTGCCGAAGACGCGTAGGCGCAAGCGGCAGCGGATCGGCATTCCAACTTCACGGGAGGTTCGCGCCTCCCGCGCGCCTGAGGTGAGCACAAAGCCGAGCGGATTCGATTTCACGTTTCACATGCGGCGGCTGTCGAGCGACATGACCGCGCGGCTGGGCGAGTTGCGGCACGTCGACATGTCGCAGGTGGCGATCGCTTTCTCGCAGACGCGCCACGGCGGCCGCTACGGCGTCTACGCCTCCTTGACGCCCTTGCGGTTCGCCGGCGGCCAGTCGAAAACGGTGCGCCGCGGCCGCACGTGGACTATCCCGCGGCTGCTGCAGAACGGCCGCGAGATGCTCTACATCCTGACCTTCTATCTGCCGCGGTTCCTCGATCTGCCGTTGGGCGAGAAGCTGGTCACCGTGACCCACGAGTTGTGGCACATCAGTCCGCAGTTCGACGGCGACCTGCGCCGCTACCGCGGCCGCTGCTATGCGCACAGCGGTTCGAAGCGCAGCTACGACGCCCGGGCCAGGCAGCTCGCCGCGGATTGGCTCTCCCGAGAACCGGCGCGGGAGTTGTACGACTTTCTGGACACGGATTTTCGCGGCCTCTTGGCACGTTTTGGGCCGGTGTATGGCCAACGGATTCGCGCGCCGAAACTGCGGCCGGAGGATTAGTACTCCGTCCAACGTCCTTCGACGGGTTCGGCGCCACGACCAACCTCCGGTCGGTGCCCGGCTTGTCCAGCAGTGTGGAGACACGGTTGGACAAGCCAACCGCGGCACCCGCCAATCGAAGATTGCCGGAGGATTAGCCGCTACGAGCCGGCTCCGGCGCGTTCCAGGGCGGCGGCCATGGTTTCGGCCCACTGGCCGTTATGGAAGTAGGCGGTGTTTCCGCCGCTGGCCCCGGCGGTGTCCAAGGCCTCTTCGGCCCGCCACAGCAGCGTTTGCGGCTCGTCGTTCTTGAACGTGACGGCGCCCGCCACGCTGATGGTGAAGCTGAAGTTGCCCTCGGGAAGCGGCAGCGTGCAGCGGGCAATCGCTTGCCGCAATCGTTCGGCGATGCCGATCACGCTGGCCATGCCCGCCCCCGGCAGCAACATGGCGAACGTCGCGTCGCTGTATTCCGCCGCCACGTCCATGTCGCGGATCGCGGCGTTGAGGAATTGCGCGGTGGCCCGCAAGACCAAAGACGCCGAGCGGCGGCCGTGGCGGCTGATGAGGCCGGCATAATCGTCGATCCGCACCAGCAACACCGCCGGCGCGGCGCCGCCGCGGCGCCATTCGGCCAACCGCCGGCCCACGCCGATGCAGAATTCACTGCGGCTGGCCAACGGTCGGGCGTGTTCGCGGGGGTGCATGACCGCAACCGCGCCGGCGCCGCTTTCGGCCGCTCCGGCGGGATCGGCTGCCGCCGCGGCGGTCTCTGCCGCGGTCGCGGGCTGCGGCGGACCTGGCGGCTGTTGTTGCTCCTGCGCCGGGTGGTAGGGGCAGAGCATCCGGCCGTCGTGACTATAGCAGCGATTGCGGCCGTTCTGCTTGGCCGCGTACATGGCGGAATCGGACCGCTCGATCCACTGCGCCACCTCTTCGCCTTTCAGGAGCGTGGCGGCGCCGAAGCTGATCGTCACATTCAGTTCTTTGCCGCCGGATTGGAATCGTGCCGCTTCCACTGCCTGGCGCAAACGATCAGCCGTCGCCACCGCGGCTTCCGTACACGTCTCCGGCAGTACCACGGCAAACTCTTCGCCGCCGTATCGGGCCACCAGGTCGACGGTCCGGGCCGCCGCGCTCAGGACGCGGGCCACGCCGCGCAAGACCTCGTCGCCGGCCTGGTGGCCGTACGTGTCGTTGACGCGCTTGAAATGGTCGATGTCACCGAGCAGCAGCGACACGTTTCGTTGATAACGCTGGAACTCGCCGACCCGGCGGCGCAAGTCGTCGTCCAGCGCACGACGGTTCGCTATGCCCGTTAGCGCATCGCTGAGCGCTTGGGCCACCCAGGTCTCCACCAGCCGCGACTGCTCTTGGAGTCGGTCTTCGGCCGTGGTGAGTTGTTGCTGCATGTCGCGATTGGCTTCGATCAGCCGGGTTACAGTGGAGATCACGGTTTCCGGGTCCTGCGCATCGACCGCGGCCAGTTCCTGGTTGATCTCCTCCACGCGAGTGCTGTGCTGGCCTACGTTGGCGGCCATGTGCAAGGCGACTTCGTGGAGCCGTTGCAGGACTTCGCGTGCCGTGCGTCCTGCCGCGCCGCCGTCGGCTTCGACAGCGGGGGTCCGCTGCCGCAACCACCAACCGGCCACAACACCGGCGCTTGCCATGACGACGGCGATGGCGAAATCTGCAAGAAATGTCAACATTCCGTCCACGCTTCCCGGAGGAGTTCATTTGCGCAGCAGTACCGATGCCCGCCGCCTACCCGGCACGCGCGCCCCTCGCTGCCATCCAGAAGAAACATAGTTCTCCGTCCGTTGCAGAGACGTGTCGCTGACATAATTCCGTGCCATTCGGCCGCAAAATTTTCCGGTACGTCTTCTACATCCGTGACAATCGTGATTTTCCGCATTCTTTCCCTTGCGTCTCTGCCCCTTGGCAGGCTGGGTGGCACTGGCTTTGCCAGTGTTTCTGTGCAGAGGGTGTCAGGAGACCTGCAAAGTTGGGAATTATTCCGCGAAGGGCTCAGGCCGCACACCAGCCCGACGCGCCAGCGAGGGATTTTGCGGAGATTCCCCCTCGCTGGCGCATCGGGCTGGTGTCATGCATCGCGACTTTACAGTTTTCCTGGTGATCAACGGGCAGAGCCAGCAGCTCTCGGCAACGAAGCCAGTGGCACTCGGCGCCGGACGACCTCGTCATAGAGGTCCAGGATCTGGTCTACGTTCTGTTGGAATGTGTGCTGTGTCGCCAGGCGCCGCGCGGCGGCCCCCATTTCCAGCCGCAGGCGCGGCTCCAGGAGCGTGGCGATTCGCTCGGCCAGTTCCGCCGCATCGGTGGGATCGGCTACGATCCAACCTTCCACGCCGTTGGCAAGCAACTCGGAAATGCCGTTGTAACGCGTGGTGACGACCGGCAGTCCGCAGGCGGCCGCCTCGAGCACGACCAGGCTGCACGTGTCGTAGAGCGTGGGGTGAACGTAGCAGTCGGCGGCCCCATAGTACGGCAGCGGATCGTCCACGGGGCCAACGAAGGTAGTTGTCCGCTGGAGCCCGAGCCGGGCCGCAAAGCGGCGCCAGGGGCCGAGCCGTTTCCCGCCCACCACCACGCCGTGGATCGGCAGTCGCCGCGCCGTCAAGCGTGCCAGGGCGCGGAGCAGCGTGGGCAGACCCTTGAGACGGAAATTCTGGGCCACGATCAACGCCAGCAGCGATCGCTCATCCAGGCCCAATTGCCGCCGTATGGCGGCTCGGCAGGCGGCCGCACGCTCGGGCGAGAAATGTCCCGTATCAACGCCGTTGTGGATCAGGCGGATCTGCCCGGACGCAACCTGGTGGAAACGTCGGAAGTCGTCGGCCACGCCCTGCGAGAGGGCCACCAGCAATTGGCCGCGGTCGGCATACTGGCGGGCCATGAGTTGTTGAAACTCGCGATAGCGCGGCAGCCAGGGGTCCAGGCGTCGTTTCAACGGCCGCAGCCAGCGCGGCACGAGCAACAGTTTTCGCTCGGTTACCGAAGCCCAGGAACCGCCGTGCGGATGGAAGATGTCGCAATACCAGCCCGCCCCCATGTCGTGGACCACGTCCAAAGCCAGCGGCAGGAGAATGGCCCGGGCCGCCTCGGCGAACTCCAAGCGGGAGCGCACGGGCGGTACGCGGTGAGGCGTGATCGACAGACGGGCGATTGCGGGGCTGAACTGACGGGCTACGACGTGTACTTCGTAGCCGCGGCGAATCAGTTCCGCGGCAAATTGGAAGGTCCACTGCTCCAGGCCGCCGCGGCAGGGCTCGAACCGTTCCAGGACCAGGCCGACTCTCATGATCCGTTCCCCAGCCGCCTCTGCAGATTGCGGCACCGCCGCAGAATGGCGCGCAGCAGACGCCGGTCGCCCCGGCGAAGCTTCTCCACGCCCAAGTAATGCCGCAGGAAGAGGATTTTGTGCCGGCAACCGAGCCGATCGCCGGGGGCCGACCAGGCCAATTGCGCCAGGTCCTTCACGATCCATCGCCAACGCAACCAGCGGCGGCGCTGCACGCGCTGCAAGTCGATCAGCCGGACCTGGAAATCGCCGTTTTCCTCGCGGACCAGGAAGTGGCAGCAGTAGAAGTCACGGTGGTTGTATCCGGCCGCGTGGAATCGCCGGGCCATGGCCGCCACCTGGCAGACCAACCGCTCCAGCTCGCGGTCTGCGGCGGTGCGTCGTCCCGGCCGGCGGGGCGAAAAACGCTCCCGCACAAAGGTCCCGAGCTCGACGAAATCCTTCAGTTCCTCGGTCAGCAGGAACGATTGCGCCAGGCCGTCGGCGCGGCGCCGTTCGCCGTACGCCACCACTCGCATCACGTTGACGCCCAAGGCCGAGAGGGCGGCGGCGTGTCGGGCTTCGCTGCGGCCCGGATTCTCGCCGCACGCCAAACCGAGCCGCTCCCACAGCCACTCGAACCGCGCGCGGACATGGTGCTTCTTCAGGTACATGCCCGAGCCGTGCGTGACCTGTGCGCTGAAGTACCAGTTCTCGCGGTCTGCCAGAACCCGCAGGCACCGGCCGCGGACGCTGGCCATCACGCGTTCGAAGGCGGCCAGGTCGGCGTGTTGCAATTGCTCCCGGAAGTCGTCGTCCAGCCACATCCGCCCATCGCCGCCGGGCGGCAGACCGGTCCCGGCCGGATCCGTTCCGAGTTTGAGCATGGAAGGGGACAGTCCCATTTTCGTCAAACTAAAATTGGGACAGTCCCCGGGCGACGCGGCACTGTCGATGGGTGCCGCTGGCTTTGCCAGTGCTTCGTGAGCATCGTGAACATGTTCACCCGTCTTTCGATATGTCATTTCTACTTGCAACCACAGCCGGCGAAAACGTCAAAGAAGCGTACAGCACTGGCAGAGCCAGTGGCACACGACCTCGGCCCTTCTTGTTATCCCAACCTCGGCGCCCGTTTTCACGCGGCACGGGCCTCACGCTGGTCCAGAAGTTTTACGACTTCTTCAAACACTGTTTCGGGCGACAAATCGCGCATGCAGCGATGATGTCGCAACGGGCAGGCGCGCTTCCCGCAACCGATGCAGTCCAACTCCAGTTGCACGATGGGCCCGGTGACGGTGGGATTCTCGATCCACACCGGCCGGGTGGGTCCCAGGAGCGTGATCACCGGCTTGCCCAGGGCGGCGGCCACGTGCCGCGGGCCGCTGTCGGTGGAGATCAGCAGCCGGCTTCTTTGCAAAGCGGCCTTCGTGGCCGGCAGTCCCACGGGGGCGCCGGCCAACGAGAAGACGCGCGGGGCGGCGGCGTGCGCGACGATGTCGCGGGCGGCGTCCGTTTCGCCCGGTCCACACAGGATCAGCACGTCGTGGTCCAACTGCTCGACGATGTGCCGAGCCAGCCGGCCGCAATGGTGCGGCGGCCAGACCTTCCCCGTGCCGTAGGCGCCGTTGGAGTTCAGCGCAATGACCCGTCCGTCGGATCGCAGACCGAGGCTTCGCCAGATCGTTTCGCCCAACTGGCGTTCGACTTCGGTAACCACTAATTCCAGCTTTTGCGACTCCGCTGCGCAGCCGACCGCTTCCGCCAAGGCGAGGTACGCATCGACCATGGGAACGGGCACGAGGCGGAAGCCGTTTCGCGGCGGATAGAGCTTTCCGGTGAGCAATGGTCCGCGGCCGTCGCGAACGTAGCCCACGCGCTCGGTGGCCCCGCCGAGCCATGCCAGCAGGGCGGTGTGCAGGGAATGTGTCAGCAGGATCGCCATGTCGAAGCGTGCTTGGCGCATGCGGCGGATCAAGGCCAGGCGGCCCTCGGAGAAGTGCCGGGAGCGGGGATCGAAGCACCACTGCTCGTCAAGCCAGTCGGTGCCGGCCAACAGTTGGGCCAGCTTCGGTCGCAGGATGCCCACCATGTGCGCCGCCGGGCCGAAATGCCGGCGGATGGCCCGCAGCGCCGGCGTGGCCATCACCAGGTCGCCCAACCAGTTCGGCAGAAATAGTACGAGCTTCATTGTCTTGAATTCTTGGCTCCGCGAGGCATCATTCTCCCCTCTCCCCTTGCGGGAGAGGGGATCACCAATTGGCGTTTTGCGAAACTCCAGTAAACTATGGCCGATTCTCAGGCCGCGCTGCGTTTGTGCCGCGGCAGGTCATGGACCCTCTCAATCAGGGCCGTGGTCGAATAATGCGGGGCCGTGGGCACGGAAACAATGTGACCGCCGTGCGCCGTCACGATCTCGTGTCCCACGACCTGCTCGACGCTGTAATGGTCGGCCTTCACCAGCACCTCCGGGAGGATTCGTGCCACCAGCCCTTCCACGCTGACTTCGTCGAACACGATCACGTAATCGACGCAGCCCAGGGCGGCGAGCATCTCGGCGCGCCCCTGTTGGTCGATGATCGGCCGGCCGGCCCCCTTCAACTCGCGCACGCTGCGATCGCTGTTGACGGCGACCACCAGGCAATCGCCCTGCTTGCGGGCCTGCTGCAGCGAGGCGACGTGTCCGGGATGCAGAAGATCGAAACAACCGTTGGTCATGACAATGCGACGGCCGGCCAGGCGCTGCCGCTGCAACTCGCGGTCGAGTTGCTCCCAGGCCATGATTTTTTGCCCGGCGTCGCTGCTGCCGTGGGCCAATTCGGCCAGGATCTCTTGCCGCGTGACGGGGACCACCCCCAGCCGTTCGACCTCCAGGCCGCCGGCCACGTTGGCGATCTCGATGGCCGCGGCAGGGTCGGCCCCTGCCGCCAGCATGTAGCCCAGCGTGGCCAACACCATGTCGCCCGCGCCGGTGATATCGCACACCTGCCGCGGCCGGGCACTGAAGAGTTGTGCCCCGTGCGCCCGGTCGGCCCAGGCCATGCCATCGCGATCCAAGGTCACAATTGTCGACTCGACGCCGAAGTGCAACATCCGCCGGGCTGCCTCCAGGCCTTCTTGCGGCGTGCCGATGCGCGTGCCCAGCGCGCGGCCCGCTTCGGCACGATTGGGCGTAATACAGGCACAGCCCGCGTAACGACGGTAGTCGGCGTCCTTGACCGGATCGGCCAGCACGGGCACGCCCGACCGCCGTGCGAGTTCGACGATGCGGGCAATCATCGGTCCCTTGCAAACGCCCTTGTTGTAATCGCTTACCAGCACCAGGTCGATGTCGTCGACGGTCCGCGCGATCGCGGCGAGCAACTCCTCGGCGGTCGCGGCCGCGATCGGCTCGTCCACCTCGCGGTCGACCCGCATCATCTGGTGCGGATAACGCTGCTGGGCCCGTCCCAGCAGCCGCTCTTTGACCGTCGTGCAGCGGTCCGCCGCCGTCAGCACGTGCCGGCCGTCCACGGCGATGCGTTCCAGGAGATCCCGCACGGCTCGGCCTTCCGGGTCATCGCCGACGACCGAGACCAGCGTGGTTCGCGTCCCCAGGGCGGCCAACATGGAGGCCACGCTGCCGGCCCCGCCCAAGCGGTGCTCCTGTTTGCCGACGCGGAGCACGGGGATGGGCGCTTCCGGGCTGATCCGCTCCACGTCGCCCCACAAGTAGCGATCGAGCATGACGTCGCCCACCAGGAGGATGCGTGGGCAGAGATCCTGCTCTAACAAGGCACGCAACGAACTGGACATCCGTGTCCCCTTCTTCCCTCTTAGACGCGGCTCTTGTAGCGGCCGCAGCCGTTGAACCGTCCGTGCAGATCGTCGACCAACCAATGGATCATGCAGATATGAATACTCTCGACCATACCCATGTCGTCCAAAGGGACGTGCAACCCCGCGCGCTGCATACGCTTGAGCTTGCCGCCGTCGTAGCCGGTCATGCCGAAGGTGATCAGGCCGTGGCGATTGGCCCAATCGAAGGCGGCCAGCACATTCGGACTGTTGCCGGAACCGCTGATGCCGATCGCCAGGTCGCCGGGCCGGCCAAAATTCATCAATTGCTGCACGAACACCTGATCGTAGCCGCAGTCGTTGCCGATGGCCGTGAGCCAGCCCACGTTGTCCGTCAGGCTCAAGACCCGCAGTCGCCGCTTGCTCTCGTCGCACAACTCGGCCTGAGGGATGCAACCTTTGCCCAGGTCCTCGCCCAAATGGGAAGCGGTGCAAGCCGATCCGCCGTTACCGAAAATGAAGACGCAGTTCTCCTGCTCCCAGGCCGCATAGATCAGGTCGCTCAAGTGCCGGACCTCAGCCATGTCGACGCGGTCCAACTCCGTGTGCAGCCGCTTGAGATAATTCTGGATATCGACTGAAGTACCTAACATCGCCATTCCCTGAATGTCATGCTGTCAACTCAAATTGCCCATTCATCCTGAATACCTCATCGCAAAGCATAGTGCAAGGCCTCGCCCGCTCGGATCATTCACGGCTTGGCGATTACGGCGTAGTATGCACCACACTAACCCTGCGAACAATCGGGGCTAGGCCAAGAATCCATAAAAGGATACCGCGGCGGCAAAATGCCGCCAAGAGCAGTTCACGCTGGCAAGAGCGGTTCCAGTCGGTCCTCGAGAAGTTCCTGGCCGCGAAGGATTTCTAGGCGGACGGCAACTGCCCAAAGCGGCAGGTCGCCCAGGCGGTCGGCGCCGATTTTCGCCAAATCCTTCTGCGTACACAGCAAGGCTTTCGCCCCCAGGTCGCCGGCCCAGGCAGCCAATCGATCCAGTTCGCATCCGGCAAACCAGTGATGATCGGGAAACTCCCGAAAACCGGCCACCCGATAACCGCAGGACATCAAGGTGTGGCGAAAACCGGCCGGATTCCCCAGCGCGCAGAATGCGGCCAGCGGCTGATCTTCGAGCGCCGTGATTGGCTGGCGGTCCCCTCCCGCCGAAACCAGTTCCTTCACCGCATGGGCGACCTCCAGCCAGGCCGCACGGGGGGCCAACTGCTCGACCCGCCGACGGATCTCCTCGCGTTGCGAATGATCGAGGATGTCGGCGCGGGAGAGGGCCACAACCTGGGCCCGCCGTAGCCCTTCCAGCGGTTCCCGCAGCGTGCCGCGCGGAAAGACTCGCTCGAACCCGAACGGTTCCAGGGCGTCCAACAGGACGATATCCAGGTCCCGGGCGAGGCGACGGTGCTGGAAAGCGTCGTCCAGCACGAGCACTTGGCAGTCGAAGTCGGCCACGGCCCTGCGCGCGGCGGCCACACGATCGGGGTCCTGCACGTGGGGCACTCCGGGCAGACTTGCCGCGAGTTCCAGGGCCTCGTCGTTTTGCTGTCCGCGGCGGACGCCGTAGCCGCGGCTGACGATGCCCACCCGGGCCTTTCGCTCGCCAAACCAGCGGACAAGCCACTCGACGGCCGGCGTTTTGCCGGTCCCGCCCAGAGTGAGATTGCCGACGCTGACGACCGGCGCGCCCGCACGATGGATGCTGGCCGGATGGGTGTCGAAGCGGTGATTTCTGCGGCGCACGGCCCAGGAGTACGGCACTTCGGCCGCCGCCAGGGCCGCGCGCAGCAGGGCCGCCCACGGCCCGCGTTTCCGGCCGCTCACCAGATCTCGGAATTCGGAGGGTTGGAACAAGGCCTGCTGAAGTGTGCCACTGGCTCTGCCAGTGCTTCCCCACGGTCTTTCGATACGCCACTGCCCCACTTCTATCCGCAACGCGCTGGCACGTCAAGGAAGCCCAACGCACTGGCAAAGCCAGTGGCACACATCTCCCCTCTTTCGTTAGGAGCTCCCTACCCCGCTACCACTGCTCGTTCCACTCCGGCCGGCTGTATTTCTCGGCGGCCAGCCGAGCGGTGTCGGCCTGGGGCCAACCACGCCGCGGCTCGACGGCCTGCCAGGCCGACAACAAAACCGAGCGCAAATCGGTCCGTTCCACGGGCAAGTTGGCGACGAAGGCCTCATGCGGCCGCGCGCCGCGGTAGGCCGGCTGCCGTGGCGGCATCCGCAGACAACGGTCGATCAACTCCAGGGCAAAGTCGTACAACAACGTGCCATGATACAACGTATGATGGCGACGCACGCGAACGCTATTGCCCGAAACTTTACGCCCCTGCATCGCCAGATCGCTAATGCCCTGGACTTCCAGGCCGGACGCGTGCAAGGCCAAGGCCGCTGCCAGACGGCCCAGCACCAGGCGATGCGTCTGGTCCAACGACTGCAACTGCGGGCGCTGCCGATGGCTGAGCACCAGGGCATACATCAAGCAGCCGCGGCCGGCCACCACGGCCGCTCCGCCGCTGATCCGCCGCAGCACGGGGATGCCCAGGCTGCGGCAGGCGGACCCATGAACCTCGGCAGCGATTCGCGAAGAGCGGCCTACGATCACCAGTGGGCGGTCGGATTCCCAGAGGCGCAGCGTTTCCTGGGGCTCTGCAGCCCGTTCCGCCTCTTCCAACAGCGCCTCGTCCAGAGCCAGGTTCTCCGCGGGCGTGGGTAGTGTAAGGTCCAAATAGTGCATGGGGTCTATTGTACCGCCACCTCGTGCGACTGCGCAAGGTCGGAAAAAGGGGGACAGTGGTACAGTTTGACCGGAATTGTTGCGGAGTAAAGGGAAAAGCAGCATTGACCCCATCGGTGGAGTAGCGCATAATCCCGCCTTCCAAGAGCCAAGGAAGGCAAGCGATGGCCACGAGTGGCGAAGACCCTCACCATTTCGAGTTTGATCTGGATCGCGGCATCCGCGCGCAGGTGGTGGAAAAACTAGAGGAAAGTCCGCTCTTGCCGTTGGCAAAGGGTGTCGGGCCGCCCCGAAGCGGAATCTATGCCTTGTACTACAAGAATGTTCTCGTCTACGTCGGCAAGGCATCGAAAGGCTTGACGAAAAGTGGCCGTACCCTACGGGCTCGCCTGAATGAGCACGTAAGGAAGATCGGCCGTCGCCAGAACATCACGCTTGCGGATATGCAGTGCCGCTACCTGACGTTTACCAGCGAATGGTGGGTTTTTGCGGCAGAATTTGCCGTCATTGTCCACTATCGCCCGGCTTGGAACGAAAGCGGCTTTGGAAGCAAGACGCCCGGCAAGGGGCGGCCTGGCACAGAGCGGGTAAGCCGCTGGGATGATCTATTTCCCAAAGCTCCGTAGGCGCTACCGTTCGCAGCTATCCCCGTTCCGACAGACGATCCAGAAGCAATGCCGCTTTCGTGCGTGGTGGGCCGTTTGCCACTTATTGGACATCATCGGGCCGTTGCGAATCTTGATGATAAGGTCGCAGACGGTGAAGCCAGCCGCTTCGGCCATTCGCATGAAGTCGCAATGTGCCCACCGCGATTTATGGCTATTCACCATGTCGGTGATCTTCGCCAGCAAGAGCCCGTCTGGCTTCAGCACTCGCTTTGCCTGCGCCAGGAACGGCGGGTAAAGGTAGCTTAACGTCCACCCGTGCTGTTTGCCGCATTCCATCGTTGCCCCAAAATCCACGTCGAAACGCTTGATGCTCTTGTCCCTGCCCTGGGGGCCTACGTGGGGTGGATCGTAAACGACAGTGCCGTATGCCCTGTCTTTCACCCCATCCATTACGCGATTGTCGGCCAGAATCATCGGCTGGTGCTGAGGGTCGATATCCATAGACACGACGCGCCGCTTAGAACCGCGCCAGAATCGGCCGGAATTGTAGGTGGCGTCGAGGATCGGCTCGGGTTTGATGGTCGCGTAAAACGCGAGCATTGCTTCAATCAACTCACCGTCGCTGCCTGTCCAAACGCTGCTTAGGGGTTCGTAGCCACTGCCGCCGCTCGTTTCTGGAGAGTCGGGTACTACGATTGGCAGTGTTATCTGTCCGTTGGAAGGTTGCTTTTTTCGCATCGTGTCGTCCTCCTGCTCTTGTATTTGAGTAAAACGCTTAGCAAATGTCCAGTGGCGCTTAGGCCGCGTTCCCCATAACACGCTCGAAAAGGCCCTCGAAATTCACGAGACTCTCTGAGACTCCGGCCATCGTCGCGGTCGGCAGCCGCGATGAATGCGGGGGTAGTCGGCAGGTTCTGGCCGGCCGACGACCGTTTGTAGAACATCTGCATCGTTCCCGTGCGCAAAAGCTTGCTCAATCGGAAGTATAGCAGGAAAGCACCCGAATGACCCATTTCCCGGCTCCGCGCAGGCAATTCGCAGGAAACGACGTTACCAGGCATAACATGGAGAATCTGGAGATGACCATGCTTCGACACGTGTTTCTTGCCTTCATCCTCTCCGTGTCGCTTCTTGTGCCGACGGCCTTTGCGGCGCCCGTACCCGTGGCCGGTGATGCGCCGGTCCCCGTCGATGGCCTGCGGCTGGCGAATGCCGCTGTGCTGCCGATGACCGGCACTTGGCGATTCAAGCTCGATCACGGCAAGAGCCCCGCCGTCAAGGGCGAACTCCCGGCTGACTCATCCATCCCCGCCATTGCTGCCCTCGATGCCTCTGACGCCGACCGGAAGAACAGATCAAAGACTAACAAGGCTCCGCGCTGCGTCCCGGTGAAGCCATGGCAGAAGCGCCTGTCATCTGGACACGCCCAGAGCACCCTGACACAATAGAGAATGTTCTTTGTCTACTGCTGGCATCGCAAGACACAACAAGAACAGGAGATGAATTCATGACCCGTGGAGAAAGCGCGTTCGGATCGGCAAGGGAGGAGATTGTTACGGCAGTGCATCGCGCGCTGCGCGTGGGGCTTGGGGCGCTCTTGGCAATCGTATCCACATCGGGGCCGGCAAGAGCGGCCGAGCCGCCCCGCGGCGCCGACAATCTCGTGAGGGCCGTCAAGGTCCTTCCCGACAAGGCCCCGGATAGTTCGAGTTTGAAGGCGATGGTGGACACGGTGACGCGCGGCTGCAAATGCAATGACGACAAGATGATCGCTATCGACAATTTCATGCGCATCAGCCATTACCATCGCGCGTATCCGCCGGGCGGCCCGCCCTTGCTGTGGTTCAACAACTACGGCTGGTCGCTGTGCGGAGGATTGGCCGGGCTGCAAATGTCTCTCTACGGCCAGATTCCCGGCTGGAGCTGGCGCGGCGTCAGCGTGCCGGGCCACAACATGTCGGAGGCGAAATACGACGGCGCCTGGCATTGGGTCGACTGCTTCACCAAGTTCCACACCTGGCGGCCGGATCCGCATGCGCCCAACGGCAGGACCATCGCCTGTCACGAAGACATCAAGGCGGATGCGAAACTCGTCACCGAGGCGCTCGTGTACGACGAAGCCGAAAAGATCGTCTATGCCAGGAACAACCGCAAGGAAATGATTGACGGCAAACTCAATTGGACCGCCCCCGCACTCTTGGTCTGCGGCGATGAATTGAAGTACTGCTTGTACCTGCGGCACACGGGTCTTGGCGCCGAGTGCAACACGCCGGATCCGCAATGGAGTCCGGCGGTCTATTCGGCCGAGGTCGACCTGCGGCCCGGCCTGTCGCTGGAGAACACCTGGGAGCAACTGGCCCCGCCCTCGGAAAGCTGGCCCATCAAAGACAACGTCGCGGTCGGCCATGATTGCGGCAATAAGGATTTGTGCAACGATCCGGGGGCCGGACCGGTCTTGGAGCCCTATTTTCAGCGCGTTCGCAGTTACTCCAACGGCAGGCTGATTTGTGCGCCTGATTTCAGCAGTGAGGCGGTCATACAGTCGTTCGCGGCCAAGGAGAACGCCAAATACGACAAGGGCGCGATCGTTCCGGAGAACACCCATGCGCCGGCCAGCGTCACCGTGGCCTTGGACTCTCCGTTTCTGGTGGTCAGGGCCGGCGGTGTCGCCGAAGGCGCCGACAAGGTTGAAGTCTCCACGGACGGCGGCAAGGGATTCTTCGGAGCGGACCTGAAGAACCTCACCGCCTCGGTCAAGGGCAGACTGTCGGCGTGGGTGCGAGTCACCTTCAAAACCTCGCTGAAATCGCTCAGAATCGAAGAGATCGTGATGAACAATGCCGGGGTGCTTCCGTATCTTTCGCCCGGCAGAAACAAGGTATCGGTGACGGTGGCCGACCCCAAGCTGCTGGGCGAGAATAAACTGGTCGTGACGTACGCCTATGCTCCGGGCTATCGCGACAAGTCGTTCGAAGACTTGTACAAGGAACACAAACCGCTGTTCGCCCAGCAGGATGCGCATTGGGCAACGCAGACGCCGACGGTCGTGCAGAAGACCTATACGGCCCGAGACCTGCCCGCGACTTTCGACATCGACGTGCCGACGCCGAAGGACAAATATCCGGTCTATCCGCGCATGCTCTTCCTGCGGCGTGAAGTCGTGTCGGCAAGCGGAAAGCCGCTGCCGCTTCCCGGAAGGGTCCAAACGCCGAAGAAGGGCGCGGACGACGAGTTGAAGACTTTGCCGAACCCGTACCTGATCGGAACGCAACCGCCGCCGGCTGCTGCGGCCGCAAAATAGTCTTATCGCGGATTATTCAAGTTTGCCAATATCAGTGTTCGATTGGGGGGTCGAAACAGACCACTAATTTTGGGTTCGCGCGCCGCGTCGATCAAGGCGTTCTTACCTTGAGTGCGAGCAGGCCCTCGCCCCAACTGGCCGAGTACATGATGTGGTTGGCGGCGTCGTAGCGCATTTCAAAGGGCTCGTTGGAAAACTTCTGCTTGCCGCCCCGGTAGGCCGTCCAGGTGACGCCGTCCTTCTCGGGAGATGTGAAGAAGGGCTGATTCTCGCTGGAACAGGCGGTGTACAGGTGGCTGCCGTCGCCGCAGATGCCCATGTACCAACTGTAAACCAGTCCTTTTTTCAGGGCTTCCCAGGTGGCGCCGTTGTCGGCGCTGCGGACGGGGTATTGGTAAGCGCCGGCATAGAGCGTGCCGTCCTTGGTGCGATAAAGCTGTTCGCCGCCGTGGGTCATCTGCAACTTATAGACCAGCCGCCACGTTGCCCCGCCGTCGGTTGTGCGGAAGAAGCCGCCTTGCTGCGCGGTGAAGAGCCAGGTGTTCGAGTCGCCTTGCCTGGTGGCGGGGTTGTAGAGGAAGAAGACCGCCATGCCATAGCCGCCCGCCGAACCGTGCGGAGGATCGTGGACAATCCAGCGATTGCCGCCGTCTTTGCTTTCCAGAACACCGCAGTTCCTGGAATTGGCCCAGGGGGAATGGAAGCTGACCAGCACGTGCTTGAAATCCGTGGGATCGACGTCGATCGAGTAGAGATCGCTGGTGCCAACGGGTTTCTGCGTCGCGGTCCTGAAACCCGGCGGGGAAGTCCAGGTATCTCCGCCGTCGTGGGAGACCCAAAACCCCTCGGTGGCGCCGCGCACGCCGTCTACACAATACAAATGCTGGGAATCATGGGGGTCGATGGCCAGGTGCAGGGGCTCATCGAGTTTGCCGATCCTCGACCAGGCGGCGCCGCCGTTCGTGGTCTTATAGAGGCCGCCTTTGTCCACATCGTAGGCGCATACGCAGAGGTAGATGGTGGAGGGATGGGCCGGATCGAGCGTGACGCCCTGGCAAAAAACGTGATTGCTGAGGGTCATGGTGACGCCGGCCGGCGTGATGTTTTTCCATACGCCGGGCGTCAGGTCAGGCCCGTCGGCTCCGCTGCTGAGAGAGGCCGCGGCCATGGCCAGCAGGAAAGCAAGTCCGCCGAGAGTGTAGTTTGTTCGTTTCATGCGAGTGATGGCGCCAATCAACTGATGCCGATGAACTGCTAGTGGTCTGTCCATTTCGACATTACCGGTTGGGTGCCACTGCTGGCTTGCCCAGCAGTGCTGGAAACACGGTTGGACAAGCCAACCGTGGCACCCGTAAACTCAAGTTGGACAGACCACT
>JBEKZQ010000650.1:0-2700 GCA_049509675.1 Thermoguttaceae bacterium
GGCCCCCAACGGCATGATCGCCCCTTCGCCGAACTGTTTTTCGATCTGGGCCACCGTGTTCTTCAAGGCGGGATGGGCGTCCAGCATGGCGCCCACGGCCTCCTTTCCCGCCGCCGCGGCGGCCGACTTGTTCGCGGTCGATGATTTCTTCGCCATAGGTTCTTTCACTCTCCTTTGCGTGGCCGTGACCATGGCACGTGGCTCCTCTTGCGTGAACGGAAAAATAGTACACCCACGTATAGTATACGCATGTTCACGATTTACGCAAGGCCCCGTTTGGTCGTTTTCTTGTTTTTTCCCCCAAGGGCTTTTGCCGGGCGTTATCTTACTCGCACGGCGAGCATGGCGACAGTACCCATCAGGCGCCAACGGTACGGTTTCCATACCGTGGATGGCAACGAACTTGGGCCAAACAGTGCTGCCACCACCTTTCCCGACGACTATTCAACCCCCCTGGGCCGGCGTAAACTGACTGCGCTCCCCTCAAATTGAAAGGTACAGGAGCCAGCCATGAAAGCGATTTACGATCCGAGGACCGATACGCTATCCATCGAGCTGAAATCGGGGCCGGTGGCGGAAAGCGACGAGGATAAGCCCGGCGTAATTCTCGATTACGACAAGGACGGCAACCTCCTCGGAATTGAGGTTCTCGACGCCTCGAAGCGCGTGGCCGAAACGCGGACCATGCAATTCCAAGTGGCCGAGTAAGCGACGGGCCCAGTGTAAGAAAATACTCTACGAAATCAAGGCGACGTAGTTGCATCGCGGCGGCGCTAGAACTAGAATAGTCTAGTCTTTCAAAGAACGAACCATGATTACTTCCACGATTGACGAAGCACGGTCTCAACTCGCCGAGCTTATCAGGGCGGCCGAGCAAGGCGAGGAAGTGATCATTGCCCGGGCGGGAAAGCCGGTGGCCCGGTTGCTTCCTTACCAACGACAGGACGGCCCGCGGCAAGGAGGGCAATGGCGCGGACGTGTCCGCATTGCCTCAGACTTCGACGAACTGCCGCCAGATATTGGCGTGGCATTTGGACTAGATGAACCTTCTGCTTGACGCGCAGGCGCAAACGGAGGGAATGAGCATCGTCACGCGCGATCCGAGGATTCTGGAATACATCGTGCCGAACATCGTGGCGTGATTTCTTCCGCCAGACCGTCGATTCAATCCGGAGCCAGTCCAGTTCTGGACGTTCGCGCCGGCCGGGTCGTGGCACAAGGCATGGCGGGAGAGTACCTGCTGTCCGTGGTTGCCTTTTCAGCCACTCCGCCAACCGATATCATTGAGAATTCGTTGAACGACCAAACTGGATTCTTGCAGCCGACGGCTCTCACCCTGCCCTCTCCCGGAGGGACAGGGGACGTTCAATCCGCAGTTTGCAGGAACCCAGCCAATAACACAGCCCGGGGTGATAATATTCATGAAGAGCGACGAATTGCGGGAAAAATACCTGGCCTTTTTTGAAACCAAGGGCTGCGTGCGCCGGCCGAGCGACGTGTTGGTGCCCCGCTGGGACCCCTCCGTGCTGTTTACGCCCGCCGGCATGAACCAGTTCAAGGACCACTTCCTGGGCCGCTGCAAGCTGGACTTCACCCGGGCCACCACCTGCCAGAAATGCCTGCGCACCGGCGACATCGACAATGTGGGCCGCACCGCCTACCACCACACGTTCTTCGAGATGCTGGGCAATTTCAGCTTCGGCGACTACTTCAAACGCGAAGCAATCCTATGGGCCTGGGAGTTTCTGACCGACAAGAAATGGCTGGGCCTCGACCCCGACCGCCTCTCGGCCACGATCTACCTGGATGACGATGAGGCGGGGCAGATTTGGCTCCGCGACGTGAAACTCCCCCCCGAGCGGGTGCAACGCCTGGGCGAGGACGAGAACTTCTGGCCGGCCAGCGCCCCCAGCCAGGGGCCCGACGGAGTGTGCGGCCCGTGCAGCGAAATCTATTACCGCACTGATTTTGGCTCCGTCGAGATCTGGAACCTGGTCTTCACGCAGTTCAACCGCGTGGGCGATCCGCCCGACAACCTTCGGCCCTTGCCCAGCAAGAACATCGACACGGGCATGGGTTTCGAGCGGACGGCCTCGGTGTTGCAGGGCGTGGAATCGAACTTTCACATCGACATCCTGCGGCCGCTGGTCGAGGCGGCCGGCGAGGTGTGCGGGTGCGCCGGGCCGTGTTGGACGGCCACCAACTGGGGGTTCGCGAGCCATTCCTGCACAAGCTGGTGTGTACGGTCGCCGAGCTGATGAAGCACCCTTATCCGGAACTGGGCGAGACCGTGGACCGCGTGGCCCGGGCGATCGAGAAGGAGGAGGCCAACTTCGTCGGCACCATCGATGCCGGCCTGGACCGCATCGAACGCATCTTCAGCCAGATGCGCAAGGACCGGCGGGGGGTGGTCTCCGGGGCCGAGGCCGCCGACATGTACCAGACCCACGGTTTCCCGCCCGAGTTGTTCGAGAACATGGCCGCCGAGCGGAACCTGGCCTTCGATTGGCAGGGCTTCCGCGAGGAAATGGACCGGCACGGCGTCGAGTCTGGGGCGGGCGAGAAGATCGTCTTCAAGACCGGCCCGATCGAGGCCGCCAAGCGGGTCCTCCACGAAACCCGGTTCGTCGGCTACGACGCCACCGAGGCCCTCGATGCCAAGGTGGTCTATATCATCGCCAACGATCGGCCGGTCGACGC
>JBEKZQ010000651.1:0-3256 GCA_049509675.1 Thermoguttaceae bacterium
AAACAAAAGGGGGACAGGCGCGCTTCCTTGAAACTGTCCCTCGACAATAAGCGCGGCCGTCCCCTTTCTGTCTCCGCAGCACTTTGACTCTGGGGATCACGGCACCTTGGCGATGGCCGCGTTGGAGATATCGGTGATTAGCTTGCGCAGACGTTCCCAAGTCTCCCGGTGGTAATACTCGGGTATGTCAATTCTCTGCCCGTCTTTGTAGCGGGCGAGTTTCCCGGCCTTCGATTCATAGGTCTTGCTCGCAACTCCTCGGTTATGGACCAACACGTCGCGCGAAGCTTTGGCCTCCGCGATCCTTTCGATCTCGTCTTCTGTCGGGCACCCGAGTTTGGCCTTGTCCTCCAAGTACGCGAACCAGCCCGTCGGACGGTCGTACGAAATCTCGTTCAGTTCCTTTGTGACGACCAGGAACATGATCGCGTCCTTATCCGGCGCGTCCAAGACCGCTTTGAAGTCCACCTTCTTCCCGATCAGGTTCTGCGGATATGCCATCAGCCAAAGGCGCAGCAGATCGAAGAAGTAGTTTTCAAAGATCGAGATGAATTGCTGAAAGGTCGCCTCGGCGAGTTGCTCCGCCAGGTACCCGCGCGCTTTGCCGGCGAGATCGGCCTGCGTAGTCATGGTGCCGGTGACCGCGTTTCGAATGGAGAACGCGGCACCGGCATGGATAGCCTTGTGGGCGATGCGCCAGGCGATCTTCGTGTCTGCGTAGTAATCGTGGGCAGCGTTGAGGTCCGCCAAAACACGGTCCCGTAACGCTCGGATATCATCAGCCAGTGCCATGCGAACCTCGGCTCAACGGACGCTGTCCAAGATTGCCTGAACGGCAGCCGCATCAGCTCCGCGGCCCAAGTCAATGACGGCTTCTTCCGGAGCCCCGTTGAACGAGATGACGTCTTCCTCAACCCAGTAACCGATGTGGCGGCTGTCAAGAAGCCGCCGGACTTCGTCAAGCTGGCTGACAGGCACCACGATGTACGGCCCGGCCGTGCCATCGGTCGAGACGCGCACAGGCTTTTTGGTCGCGGTATCGGTCATGGTCTGTCGCTCCTCTTCACAAATTCCCTGAAGCCATCCTTCCGGCAAATGCCTCACCTGCTATATCGATCTCATTGTATGCCATTGTATGCGTCGAGTGCGGGATCCGCAAGTGTTCCTCCCTGTGCTGGTTTGGCGATTCTTGGGGTCGCCGGGGACGGATAACGAAGGGATAAGTCCAATCATCGATGCGAAAGGAAGGAAACCGCAATAATTGGACTTATCCCCTTTTTCATTCGCCCAGGATTTTCGGCCATGAGCAAACAAAAAAACAGGCAGGGAACCCCTCACCCCGGCCCTCTCCCGCAAGGGGCGAGGGAGGCTTACGGCGGGGCCAACTCGTGCGTGCCGGGCTTGAAATGCGGCAGCCGGCCGGTGTAGGTCACCGGCGTGCTGCGGCGCTGCAACTCGGAAAGTTTCTCCATCAACTCCCGGCCCAAATCGGTCTCCACCTCCTTGCGGACCGCGGAGAGTTTCTTGCCGCCGGGCCGGACTTCGTCGCAGCGAATCAGATGAATGCCATGCACCGTCCGCACCGGCGGACTGATCTGACCGGCGTCCAACAGGAACGCGGCGCGACAAAAGGTCTCGTCCATGGGGCCGTGTCGCCCGATCGCACCCAGCCGGCCGCCCTCGCCGCGACTGGGACCCTCGGAATACTTTTGGGCCGCGTCGGCAAAGGAGAGCCGGCCGCTGAGAATCTCCTGTCGGATCTCTTGCGCTTGCTTGACGAGCCGCTCCAGCGCCGCCGGGTCGTTGCCGGGCGAGGTCCGCAAGAGGATGTGGCTGACCGTAAGTTCCGTGCCGTCGTAATCGCGGTGATGGGCCTGGAAATGCGCCTCCATCCGCGCCCGGGTCGCGTAGCGGGTCAGGAACTTTTCCCACGCCACGTTCCAGGCGATCTGCCGGCGGAGATCGGCCTCGGTGATCGATTGCGCCGCAAGATACGCTTCCAGCGTCCGCCGCTGCGCACGCAGTTGCCCGGTAAGCTGCTTCAGAGCGGCGGCAATCTCCTCCGGCTTGGACTTCGCGGGCCTGGATCGGGTCGTCGCCCACGGTGGCCACGACCGTCTCGCCGGTAACGGCGGCGGAAGCACTGGCAAAGCCAAGCCAGACGACAATAGCCCGAAGCGCAAGCGAGGGAAGAAGCGGCAAAAACCCCAACATTTCCACCCCTCGCTTGCGCTTCGGGCTAGTGTTTCTCGGTGTCATCGGTTGTAGATTCGCATCAATCCCACCACCATCGATCTTGGGCGACCTGCTTGGGCGGGGCGGACGTGCGCTGGTTGGCAAGCTGCGGATAGGTCTCGACCTGTTGGGCCGCGCGTTTGACCAGGGCGGCCGGCTGCACCGAGACGCCGCCGCTGACGCCCGCAATGATGTGAATGCCGCCGATGACCCGGCAGTTGATGACCGTATCGACCTGTTTTGGCGCCTCGCCCAGTTCCACTGGATAGGCCTGCGGATCGGCGAAACAGGTCATGTGCCAGCCGCTCTTCTCGCCCGCCTGCTCTTCGCGCAGCAGGGCCCCGATCAGGGCCAGGTCGCACAGATTGCGCAGTTCCGCATAGATGGGATACTTGCGGCACAGATCGTCGAAGTGTTCGGTGAAGCTGTGGGCGAACTGCAAGTTCAGGTCTTCCGACTCGCCGGTATGGATGCGTTTTCCCTCGGCCGAGAGACGTTCGTTTTCACTTTCCACTTTCACGCCCTGGCCGTGCAGGGCGAATGCCTGATGGTCCTGCGAGGCGGAGATCGACTCGTAGTCGAGCGTGAACCACCAGCGCAGCACGTCCATCGCCGGCGGCGCCTGCCCGGGCCCGATCTTGATCAGGCTCAGGTAGCTTGCCACGCCCGGCACGCCCGGCTCCAATCCCATGCCGACGAGCTTCATGCGGTAATCGGCCTCGACCATGATCCGGGCCGCGCGGGTGCGCGGATCGAGCCCATAGACCTCGATATCCTGCTTACCCAGTTGCGATCGTAGAAGTTCCAGCCAGGCCTTGCGCTGCTCGGGGCGGATGGGCCGCTTGTTCTTGAGGAACTCTTGCACCCGGGCCAGGCCCTCCTGGCGCGGCGTGATCATGCAGCCGAACTTGGCCTCGGCATTGCCGCACATGTGGCGGAGCACGACGACCAGGTCGTCCAGGCACACCACCGGCTGGCCCGACTCCAGGCCCACGATCAGCCCTTCCGGTCCGACGGTCCA
>JBEKZQ010000652.1:0-3288 GCA_049509675.1 Thermoguttaceae bacterium
CAACGACCCGCTTTCGGGCTAGGATGAGTCCCCATAGCGTGCTTCGAGTTCGGCAAGCAGTATGGGGCGTTTTGTTCGAGAACGAGCCCGCCGCCCGATCTTGCGACGTGCGATGGCTTGGTGTTGCGAATCGGGCGGCTCGGCATGGAGGTAGGGCAGCAACACGTCAGCCGTTAGGGGATCAGGATTACGCAGATGCGCGTCCAAGGCGTGGACCATGGTCGGGCCTTCTTGCACAATCCGCACGCCGGCATGTTTGTGTCCATGAATGTGACGTTCGTGTCCCTTCGGCTGGCGAAACCAACGTTCCAGGTCAAGGTTATCGCGAGGTATATCGGCGTCATCGCCGCCCACGAACAACCCTGGCTGAAAACTCGCCATGACCGCACCCATATGCCGCTGGACGAGATCGTCGCTGAACCGTAACTGGTCTCGCAAGATTTCAAATCGCTGCTCGCGAACGCTCCGGGAACCGAGAATCGGCTGCAAGGTTTCCTGGATCGCCTGAACCGTGGCAACATGACCTTGGATCGTCTGCAAGTCGCGCGCGACTTGGTTCAGTCCCCGATCGATGCACCCTGCCAAACGCCGCAGTTGGTCCTCAGCGCGCCCCCTTTTTTACGCTGGAGATTTCGCTCCAGCGACTGCCGTACTTCCCGCAGCGCCCCAGCCATCCGCAGACCAGGCGGGTGCAGGGGACCTCCCTGATCGTCGTTGAGAATCCCCTTCACTGCCGTGCAGTAGTCGAGCACTACGGTTCCCGCCACTGGGACCGGCTCCAGGCTGGCAGCCGAGTGCTCGTCCGAGCCCGTTGGGGTGACTCCCGCCGGGTCCGCGGTGGGTAGGCGTTCCTCCGAGACCTCGCGCTCGATCGCTCGTAATCCGCGAATTTTGCTACGCATTTGCACCTTGGCGTGGCGGTCCTGCTCCAAGACGGGTTTGGCTACGTCACGCAGGAAGTGATCGTCGGATAACTCGATCTGACGACTGTCCAGGAGCTCCGCCCGAATCTGGGGCACCGACCAGTGGCGGGCAAAACGACGATGGCCGATCCAGCAGAACAAGTCCCAGCCGATGATCGAACGCGGCAATGCGATGGCCGCTTCAGCCTCCGGGCTCACCGTACGATGATGCGCGGCGCAGTCAGGATCGGCACAATGGACCAGACGGTTCACCAGCAACCGCGGCCCTTGAAGCGTGTAAATCGGGTGCCGCCGATGATCGCAGACGTGCATCTTGCGACCGCACACACGGCAGCCGCGATCCACCACGTTCAACTCCCAACGAACCAGCGGAGGTTCTAAAGGCCAATGGTGTGGCATAATGGTCGCCTCCTTGCTTCCCTTGCCGAAAGCGAATAATGGTCGCCTCCTTGCTTCCCTTGCCGAAAGCGACCAAATTACCAAAACTCTCAACCTACGGAAACCCCAGTCTTAGCCCGAAAGCGGATCGTTGTTTCTTTTTGCCTTTCCGCCCGACGGGCTGCTTGCCTGGTTCTTGCGGTTGGCCGTCTACGCCCGGCGGCGGTTGCTCGAGCGCAAATTCGTCATTGTCCTGCACTTCCTTCTTGAGGCGATACAGTTCGCTTTTCAGTTTGGCGACCAGATCGGCGTGCGCCGGATCGTTCGCCAGATTGTGCAGTTCCTCGGGGTCATGCATCAGGTCGTAACATTCCCACTGGTCTTTCTTCCAGAAGTAGATCAGCTTGTGCGTCTCGGTGCGGACGCCGTAGTGGGCGCGCGTGTTGTGGTCGCCCGGATCGTGGTAATAGCGGTAGTACCAGCTCGTGCGCCAGTCGGCCGGACGGCGGCCCTTGAGGAGCGGCACGAGGCTGCGGCCCTGCATGTCGGCGGCCGGCCGGCGGCCCGCGATCTCCATGAGGGTGGGGGCGAAGTCCACGTTCAAGGCCATCGCGCTTTGCCGCGTGCCCGGTTGGATCGTGCCGGGCCAGCGGACCAACAGCGGCATGTGGATCGATTGCTCGTACATGAAGCGCTTGTCGAACCAGCCGTGGTCGCCGAGGAAGAACCCCTGGTCGCTGGTATAGATCACCACTGTATTGCCGGCCAGCCCCGCCTTGTCGAGGAAATCCAACAACCGGCCGACGTTGTCATCGATCGAGGCGACGCAGCGGAGATAGTCCTTGATGAACCGCTGGTACTTCCACTTCAGCAGGGCATCGCCGCCGAGCCCCGGCGGCGGATCGGCCTTCAAGTCGCGGCGCGTCAGGTCTTTGCCGATGGTCATCGTCGCCTCGCGGGCGGCGTCGGTCCGCGTGGCGTAATCGTCGCGGAGCGTTGCCGGCTCGGGAATATCGCCGTCGTCGTACAGCGCGAAGTGCTTGTCGTCCGGATCCCAGGGGCGGTGCGGGGCTTTGTGGTGACACATCAGGAAGAACGGCTTGTCCTTGGGCCGATTCTTCAGGAAGTCGATCGACAGATCGGTGATGATGTCGGTCACGTAACCCTTGATGACGCGGCGGCCCGCCGGCTCCAGGAAGGCCGGGTCATGATAGACGCCTTGCCCCGGTAGAACCGTCCAGCAGTCGAAGCCGGTCGGCGTGCTGCCCAGGTGCCACTTGCCGATCATGCCGGTGTAATAACCGGCCGCTTGCAGATACTTGGCCACGGTCGGCTGCGAACCGTCGAAGCGGTTGAAAACGGGCACGCCATTCTTGTGGCTGTACTTGCCGGTCAGAATGCAGGCGCGGCTGGGGGTGCAGATCGAGTTGACGCAGAAACAGCAGTCCAAGCGCATCCCCTCGCGCGCCAGCCGATCGAGGTGCGGCGTCTGGTTGACTTTACTGCCATAGGCGCTGATGGCGTGCGCCGCATGGTCGTCGGCCATGATGTACAAGATGTTGGGCCGCTTGCCGGGCCCCGCGGGCGACTGGGCAGACGCGAGCCCGGCAGATGTCGATGCGGCAAGCGCCGCGACAAGCAATCCCCCCGCAAGCCGCAGATCCACAAGTCGGTTCATAACGATGCCTCGCCGTCTGTCTTGACTTGCGTCACGCCCGCCGGCGTCGAGTGAGTGATAAGTGATAGGAAATTGGATTGCTCTGACGGTTGAGCGTAGCTGAGGGAGAGTGGCGAAGCAAGGGGGTCAGGGGTGGCAGGGCGGCTAGCCGCCCTGCCACCCCTGACCACCTTGGAAAGCTTTCTTTGGCAGGTTCTTGACAGAAATCACGGAAATTGCCGTCCGATCATCCGGCAAATTGGGGGCTGTCTGGCGCGTCGATTGAGGTGGATTTCGCGGGACGCGCGCAGCGCTCCCCAAGGCGCTGCG